>JAWVZC010000369.1:0-4350 GCA_033722415.1 Balneolaceae bacterium
ACGCCTCGCGACGCTGTTTTTTGCAGAGTTTTATCGTCTGGTCCCTGAAGCAGTGGCCTTCGTTCAGCAGCCACAGGTTGGAGGCATCCAGGTCGTCCACATTCAGGGTATCCCGTTCATGCAGCGGGTGGCTGCCGGATACATATCCCACAAACGGTTCATAGTAAAGGTCCACTTCATGGATCACACTCTGTTCGGTCGGTGTGGCAATGATACCCACATCCAGCTGGTCCTGTTCCAGCAGTTCCAGTAGTTCGTTGGTCATCATCTCCTCGAAAATCAAGCGCACTTTCGGGTACTTGCGGGTGAATGATTTCAGAAATAGCGGCAGCAGGTAGGGGGCCACGGTCGGTATAATGCCAATCCTGAACTCCCCGCGCAGCTCCTCATCCTTCAGCATGGCCAGGTCTTCAATATGCTTAGACTGTTTCAGCAATTCCTTGGCCTGTTCGATAATACGTTCGCCAATCTCTGTGGGGACTACCGGAGATTTTGAGCGATCGAAGATTGTTACTCCCAGCTCCTCCTCCAGCTTGTGTATCTGCATGCTCAGGGTCGGCTGGGTTACGTATGATTTCTCCGCTGCCGTGGCAAAATGCCGGTACCGGTCAACTGCTACGATATAGGAAAGTTGTGTTAATGTCATTCAGTAAAATCAAAATAGCCTGTTATTGGTACTTGCTTAGCCCTGATAGTATACTAACTTTATCGGTTATTATTGGAATGGTTTTTTGAACGATTTGTCACTGTACTAATTTATTGTTAGGTAATCAATGGCAAAAGAGCATACAACAGGTATGAAACGAGCACACGTATTTATTGAAGGTCGCGTGCAGGGGGTCGGTTTTCGACACTTTACCCGGACCAATGCACGGCAGCATGAAGTGGAAGGCTGGGTGAAAAACCTGGCTGACGGCCGCGTGGAGGCGGTATTTGAAGGCGATCCGAAAAACGTGGAGACGATGATTGACAAGGTCAGGGAGGGTCCCCGTTCCAGCAGGGTTACCAATGTGGAGGTTGACTGGGAGGAACCGACCGGCGATTTCGGCACTTTCCGCGTTACCTATCACTAGGAGATGTCGAATAACCGAATGATCATTGTCGAATGTCGAACAACGGCCTGCAATGGCCAAATCGATGCGGACGTGTTACCAAAAGCCATTAACAGATAACAAAACGCCGGATGCCCGTGCGTCTTTTTATTGCTGTTGACATGCCGGAACAGGTCACCAGGGAGCTTGCAAAACTGCAGGATCCGAACCTGGCTGTAAACTGGAGTTCACCCGACACCATGCACCTGACACTGCGGTTTGTCGGCGACGTGCAGGAGACCTCGGGGCAGGAACAGCTCATACAGGAACTCACAGCGATCGACATGCCGCCCATGTCCCTGACCGTAAACGGACTCGGTTACTTTCCACCCAACCGGCAACCGAAGGTGATCTGGGCGGGGATTATGGATCATCCCGACCTGATGCGCCTGCAGGAACAGGTGGAGCAGGCGTGTCGTTCGGCCGGGTTGGAGCCGGACAACAGGGAGTATATCCCCCACGTTACGCTGGGACGGGTGAATGGGCTTTCCAAAAAAGAGGTACATTCATTTTTCAACCGGTCCAAAAAAGTGCGGATTGAGGATATTCCCGTCAGGGAGTTTATATTATATGAAAGCCGGCTACACCCCGATGGGGCTGAACATCTCCCGTATCGGCGCTTTGGGTTGACCGGGCAACGAAAAGAAAATGAGGCATGAAGATGCTGTCTACCGTAGCATGGATCCTGGGAGGGCTGGCATCGGGTTACATTGTCATTGTACTGTTGCTCTACCTGTTCCAGACGCACCTGATTTTTCATCCCGTTTCCGACCTGCCCTATACCCCCGATTTCGTCGGGCTGGAATACGAGGATGTCTATTTTACCAGCAGTGACGGCGTCAGGCTGCACGGGTGGTATGTTCCCCATCCTGATCCCATCGGCACGGTGTTGTTTCAGCATGGAAATGCCGGGAATATCTCCGGACGGATGGAAACCATTCAGATATTGAACCGGATCGGGCTGAATGTATTTATCTACGATTACCGGGGATACGGGCAGAGCGAGGGTTCGCCATCGGAGGAAGGAACCTACCGCGATGCCATGGCAGCCTGGAACTATCTGACGAAAACCAGGGGTTTGTCGCCCGACCGCATTATTTTGATGGGACGGTCGCTCGGCGGCGCCGTCACCGGCTGGCTTGCCAGCCAGGTTACCCCGGCCGCGGTGATCCTGGAATCGACCTTTACTTCCGCACCGGATCTGGCCGCCGATCTCTACCCGATATTTCCCGCCCGCCGGTTGATCCGTTTCGATTTTCCCAATACCGAGTATATCCGACAGATCGAGGTGCCGCTGCTTATCGGTCACAGCACCGAAGACGCCCTGATTCCCTATGCGCACGGCCGGGCCCTGTATGAACTGGCCGATGAACCCAAGGAGTTTTTCGAGATGACCGGCGATCACGGTAACGGCTTCCTGGAAACCGGTGATGAATATCGCCGGGCATTGACCGATTTTATACATGGAATATTTCAAAAGGAAACAGTCAGGAAAAAGACTGAGTGACATGGATATCTACAGTGAAGAGCTCTCTTTTTCGTCTGAAGGATTTTCTGCCATCACCAATGTTACCGAGGATGTCTCCCGCATTGCCCGGGATTCGGGCTTTGCCGAGGGACTCGTCCACATCTTCCCGATCGGGTCCACCGCTTCGATCTCCACCATCGAATATGAGCCGGCGCTTGTACAGGATATGAGGGACAAACTGGAGGAGTTTGCCCCGCACGACCAGACCACCCGACACGGCGAAACCTGGGGCGACGACAACGGATTTTCGCACATGCGTGCCACCATGATGGGGCCGGGCATCACCGTGCCGCTGCATAACGGCGGACTGGTACTCGGTACCTGGCAGCAGGTTGTGCTTCTGAATCACGACAACAAAAAGCGGGAACGGCGTATTTTTGTGCAGGTGATCGGCAAGGAATGAACGACTCTGATGTAGGGGTGCCGGAAACCTGTCGGGTTTTGATCAAAAAAAATATTGTTAATGCAGGAACCCCGATAATCTGACTTTTTGAGGTGGGGGACACCACAACATAATCCCGGTGTTATGGCTATCCTGTTGGGATCTCGTCCATTTGAACCCCGACCAGCCGGCTGATGCCCGTTTCCGGCATCGTCACCCCGTACATCATCTCCGCCTTGCTCATCGTCTTTTTGTTGTGGGTGATGATGATAAACTGGGTCTCCTCGCTGAATCGTCGGATCATGTCGGCAAAGCGCTCGATATTGGCATCGTCCAGCGGCGCATCCACCTCGTCGAGCACGCAGAACGGGGAGGGTTTCACCAGGTAGATCGAAAACAGCAGAGCGATGGCGGTCAATGTTTTTTCACCGCCGGAGAGCTGATTGATGCTGGACGGCCGCTTGCCCCGGGGGTTCGCCTTGATCTCGATTTTGGCCTCCAGCGGATCCTCTACATCCTCCTCGATCACCAGGTCGCAAAAGTCATCGTCATTGAAAAGGGTGTGGAAAACATCCTTGAAGTTGGAACGGATCTCTTCGAACGTTTCATTGAATCGCTCGGTCGCCTTCTTGTTTATCTCCTCGATTGTTTCCCGCAGTTCTTTCTCCGCTTTCTGCAGGTCGGCGATCTGTTCTTCGTAAAAATCCAGTCGTTCCTTCTCTTCCTCGAACTCCTCGATGGCCAGCGGGTTTACTTCCCCGATCTGGTTTAATTTCTGCCTGAGCCATGAAATGCGCTCCTTCACCTCCTCGGGCTCCTTGTCGTCCGGCAGTTTCTCGTCGATCTGGTCCATCAGGATGCCGTAGGTTTCCCAGATATGATCGGAGACATTCTCCGACTGCATCTCGAATTTTTCCTGTGCCTTGTCGAGGTGGTGCACCAGCTCCATGTTAACCTCTTTCTGCCGGCGCAGCTCCTTCAGGTCCTTCTCAATTTCGTTGATCCTGCCCCGCTGGCGGGCGTTGGCCTGCTCGGCCTCGGTTAGTTTCTGGTCGGCTTCCTTTTTTCGCTCCCGGGCGGTCGAAAGTTCGTCCTCGAGCTCGTCAATTCTGAAGCTGTACTCCGCAATCCTTGATTTTGCCTCCTCCTTCCGCTCGGATCGGTGCCTGAGCCGCTGTTTCAGGCTCTTGATGCCCTCTTCCGCCCGACGGATCTCCCGTTCATGATTTTCCACCTTGTTTTTGAGATCCTGGTGCTGAAGCTGGGCATCGTTATACCGGCTCTGGGCGATGGAGCGTTCCTCCTCCAGCTCCTCCAGGGCTGCCCTCTTCTGCTCCTGCTGCTCCCTG
>JAWVZC010000370.1:0-4247 GCA_033722415.1 Balneolaceae bacterium
ACATAGGGGCGTAAAAAAAAGAAGAGCGCATATCCCACCGCTCCAAGAAATAACCACTATGCCAGGCGTTGCCCCATACGTTTTTTTAAGACAGATAGAGTTACCGAATTCAAATATCTCAATGGCATGTTACTGCCGGTTACCCACTCCTCCGGGTT
Source organism: Balneolaceae bacterium (assembly GCA_033722415.1). Taxonomy (GTDB): domain Bacteria; phylum Bacteroidota; class Rhodothermia; order Balneolales; family Balneolaceae; genus JAMQKA01. The sequence continues at coordinate 159 of JAWVZC010000370.1, forward strand.
GCCTCACCAAGTCAGAGGCGTATAATCTTCCTCTTCATGAATAGTAGCTACGATTTCAATATCGATTTGTTACTAAAAAAATAAAACGCGCCGGTAAACCAAAAACCGAATTATCGCCGGGCCGTAATCTGCGGAATAAAAAAAGAGGATGCCCCCGTTTCGTGAGCATCCTCCAGCTATGGTAATTTCTCGGTTCAGCCTTCCCGGGCTTCTTCGGCAAACGACTGAAATACGAGTTTCAGATCTTCAGCAATCTCCACTTTCGTTCGCCCCTCGATCCGGTGTCGTGGAATCATCGCCTTGATCTCGCCATCCTTAAAGTACGCGAAGGCCGGGGACGACGGCGGATATTCACTGAAGTACTCACGTGCCCGGGCGGTAGCCTCTTTATCCTGGCCTGCAAACACCGTAACCATATGGTCGGGTTTCACATCACTCTGCTCCAGCGCTATCTTGACACCGGGACGGGCGTTGCCGGCGGCACAACCACAAACGGAATTAATCACCATCAGCATCGTACCCTTGTCATACTCCTCCATGGCACGATCTACATCGTCCGGCGTTTTTAATTCTTCTATACCCAGTTCCGTAAGTTCTTCCCGCATCCAGGAAGTGTCGGGACCTACTCCAAATCCGAATTGCATAACAGTAGTATCTTTTGATTAACAGGATCTTTATTTCGTTATCAATATATCAAATTTATAAAAGAAGTGCGACGCGGGTACATTCCGCGCCGCACACAGTTCCAACCGGTAACATCTACCGGTAAATCGGACGATCAGGTAGCGTCATTGTAATACTCGTTGACCTGATCCCAGTTCACAATGTTCCAGAAGTGATCCACGTAGTCACCACGACGGTTCTGGTAATGCAGGTAGTACGCGTGCTCCCAGACATCGATACCAAGTATCGGGGTCAGCCCATCCATGTACGGGCTGTTCTGGTTGGCCGTGGACAGCACCTTGAGTCCACCGCTGTCGTCGACGCATAACCAGCCCCAGCCGGAACCGAACTGACCGGTGGCCGCACTGCTAAATTCATCCTTGAACTCGCCGAAACTGCCGAAGGTGGTGTTGATGGCATCGCCGAGCTCACCTTTGGGGGTCCCCCCTCCGTTGGGTGACAGGATCGTCCAGAACAGGCTGTGATTGGCATATCCGCCACCGTTGTTGATCACGGCCTGGCGTTTCTGTTCCGGTACCTCACCAATACGCCGCAATACTTCCTCTATAGGGAGATTTGCAAAGTCATGACCTTCTAGTGCGGCATTTAATTTATTGGTGTATCCCTGGTGATGTTTGGTATGATGGATTTTCATCGTCCGCTCGTCAATATGCGGCTCCAGGGCATCGTAATCGTAGGGAAGATCGGGAAGTTCAAAAGCCATAATAGTGTTATCAGTTTTTTGGATTTAATGATTAGTTTACAACTTCGCAGTCGGTCATAACTCGTTGACCGGCAATGTGATAATATACGCAACAAACCGTATACCTATACACATCAATCAGCAGGTTTTCGTTCCATGCTGAGATAACCGCTCTATTGAGGGATCTCGGGCTGCAAAAATAAGTTACCCGAAGTTTTATGAATACGATAAAGCATTGCTTCCTCAATTCTGGTATTTTACTTTTCACTGAATGATGTTCTCCAATTAAAAAGGTGTGTATGTCTTACGAATATGATGTTATTATAGTAGGAAGCGGTCCGGCGGGATACTCCTGTGCCATGCAGAGTTCCAAGTTCGATAAAAAAGTACTGGTGGTGGAAGCACACCACAGCAATCTCGGTGGCACCTGGATAAACCTGGGAACCGTACCGAGCAAGGCCCTCCGCGAATCAGCCCAGACAATCAAAAAGTTTGATACCCAGTTTGGTACCGAGGAGTCCCGAAAACCGTACGAACGCTTTCGCATGGAAGACTTGCTGCAGTACAAGAACGAGGTGCTGGAGCAGGAGAACAAAAAGGTTAAAAATGATCTTATCAAGAATGAAGTGGACGTCGCCCGGGGCTACGGTCGGGTAGCCGACGAGCACACGGTAGAGGTGGAAACCCCGATCGGCACCACCGAACGCTATACCAGCAAAAGGATACTGCTTTGCACCGGAAGCAGCCCGGTAAACCCCACCACGTTTGAGATCGACCAGGACAAGGTGCTCGATTACCAGTCTATATTTGAACTTACACATATTCCCAAGCGGCTGGTCATTCTGGGTATCGGTGTTAATGCCCTAGAATATGCCACGACCTTCGCCGCACTCGGCACCAGGGTGACGATGCTCAGCGAAAACCTTCAGCACCTGACATTTCTCGATGACGAAATCAAGGATCACCTCAACCAGGAACTTCGCAAACAGGGCATTACCATTAAAACCGGGGTGGAGGTCGAGGATGTGGACTACAACTCAATCAGAACGTGTGTAGAGGTGCGTTTCCGCAACCTGGAGGGTGACCGGAGGCTGCAGGTTATAGAAACGGAGCACGCTCTCTACATGGGCGGCAGCAAACCGAATACCGCCAACCTCGGACTTGAAAAAGTTGATATCCAGACGACCGAGGAGGGCTACATCCCGGTAAATGACAATTTTCAAACAAAAGTCGACAGTATCTACGCCGCCGGTGATATCATCGGATTTCCGCGCCTTGCGTCTGCTTCGTTTACTCAGGGACGCCTGGCCGCCTGCAACATGTTCGACATGCCGGCCCGTGACATCCCGCGCCAGATCCCGTTCGGCATCTATACCATTCCCGAAATATCTCATATCGGGCTGACCGAAAAACAGGCGGAGGAGCGCGGCCACGATGTAACGATAGGCCGAGCCTACTTCAAGAATATTGCCAAGGCCGATATGATGGGCAATCCCAGCGGGGTACTCAAACTGGTGTTTAGTACCGACACATTCAAACTCCTGGGCGTTCATATTATCGGAGACCAGGCCTGTAATCTGATCCATCTGGGACAGGCGGTAATGGGACTCAACGGGGATATCCGCTATTTTATCCGGAATGTGATGAACTATCCCACGCTCAGTGAAGCCTACCGGCGTGCTGCATTCAACGGGGTAAACCGGGTGTATAAAGCAGGTGTGAAATACAAACAGATCCTCGAGGACAAGGAATTTCACGATAACCAGCAGTAACGGAACGGCAGGCCGGTATGGTGCCCATTCAGGAACCGGCTTGCAGCGTTCCTGTTCGGGCCACGGGTCCGTCAAACTGCCAGTATGTTTCAAAGTGAGGGGATTAACTATGCACCACATCCGAACCAGCACCCGTAACACAGGACGAGCTCTTCTCATCTTTCTGGCCCTGGCTATCGGGTCCTGCCGGGCTACCGCACAGGATATTGTCCCTGAAAAACAATCGGCCGAGTGGATACGCAAACATGTGATCAACAATCCAGTGACGCCCGACTGGCTGCAGGAGAAATTGCCCGACAAAGCGCCCCGCCTGATTCTGACACCTGCCGTTGAGCAGCTGCTCACGGAAAAGATTGAGTCCGATTCGTTGACAAGTACGTACTACCGCTACCTCCTGAACGCCGCAGACAGGATACTGGATAAACCTTTGCTGGAACGGGAAAAAACAGGACGACGACTGCTGGGAGTATCCCGCAAGGCGGTATTCAGGATCGGCACCCTGGCCATGGTTTATCGTATCGAAGGCAGCCGGCGCTACCTGGACAGGCTGAATGAAGAGATCTATGCGGTCAGTACGTTTACCGACTGGAATCCCTCCCATTTCCTGGATGTCGCTGAAATGTCATATGGAGTGGCAATCGGACTCGACTGGGCCGGCTCTTCGCTTCCCGACTCAACCGTAACAACGGCCGAAAATGCCCTGAAACACCATCTGGAATTGAGTTTTAAAGACCGGAGATACAACTGGTGGATTACCTCGGAGCACAATTGGAACCAGGTATGTCATGCCGGGCTTTCGGCGGCGGCCATTGTACTGGGACACGATTACCCGAATCTCGCGGCCAACACGATTGCCCGGGCGATCGATCACCTTCCGCTGGCACTGGCAGCCTACGCGCCGGACGGGGCGTACCCGGAAGGCCCGACCTACTGGGACTACGGGACCTCCTA
>JAWVZC010000371.1:0-4204 GCA_033722415.1 Balneolaceae bacterium
GCCTGTTCAGCTGGTACCGGGAACTCGGTGGTGTCATTGAACTGCGGGAACTGTCAAAAACGGATCTTCCGATCCTTTCCTCTCCCCTGGTCAACTGTGGCGGGCTGTCGGGTTCATTTCTATTTGAGCAAACAGACAAGGTTACCGTTCAGAAAGGACACCTGGTCCTGGTAAATAATGCCCCTCTCATACGCAACAGCAGCGGTCAAACCATCTCCTACAACTACAACCCCAAACCGGAAGTGTATGCCGACAGGGAGGGCAATCCTATGGATGTCTACTGCTATCCGCGAAGTGATGGCTGGATTCTCGGGGGGAGCCGGCTGACAGGAACCTATTCGACCGATGAGGGGCTGCAGGAATCCATTTCCGCAGACAGTGACACCACTCAGCGGGATGAGTATGCTGTTCCCTTACCGATCTTCGATCTGAATCGGTCAATCATTCGCCATTCGTACGGGATTCACCTGGATAACTACCCGAATCAGGAGGTATTGGTGGGATACCGTCATACCCGTGAAGAACAAGGGGGACTCCGTGTGGATCGGGAACAGATAGGCGACCAGGTTGTGATCCATAACTACGGACACGGCGGGGCGGGTGTTACCCTCTCCTGGGGATGCGCCCTTCGCGTTGCCGGGCTTCTGAGTGAACACCGTCAACCAGCCAGAACACCGGGAGTTATCCAGCACCCTGCGCTGGCTTCCCTGGCAGAGTTCCTTGACCATGCTTTACGTGTTGATTGATCATTGTACCCGGAACACCAGTCGCTGAGCAATATCATCTAGAATAATAAGCAGGAAATGCCGGGAAGTGTGGCCAATAAGAGGCAGTAGAAGTTAGATATCGTGAGATCCTCTTATAAATTGGAATATTGAAACTGAATCCAGAATTCCACCTCTCTGTACAATACCCGATTTCTACTTGCTCTTACCCAAATTGTTTCTCCGCACAATCCGGGCAGTCCAGCCAGTTCTCTGATGGAATCTGCGGCAGGGCATTCGGGCTCTTTCCACGTTCGAACACGGGCCGGTAAAGTACCTCACCCTTTTCATGCGACTCCCCGCAGGAGTGGCATGAGACGCTGTCATCGAGCTCTTTCGGTGTGTAGCCCGTGATCACCCATCCCTCGTGCCCAATATGCGCCGCCAGGCTTTCCAGGGCAGCTCGCACCGTTTGCGATTTATTCCCGTCGTAATACCTTCCGGAAATTTCCTCCAGTAGGGATACCGTCTCTTCATTGAGCGTAAAATTAAGTCGTTTCATGGTCCAAAATGGCCTTGCAGTGATTTTTGTGTTGCCGATAATTAAACCAGTGGCCTGCGACCAAAAGAGCACTGCCTGTCATGGTGACCGCTGCCTCTCCCAAATCTCCGAGCAGGTCATGCAGTAACCACGCCAGACCGATGACCACCAGCCCGGAATACAGCAGCACAGGAATATGTCGTTCAATCCTTTCGCCCCTGAGGGCATAGATTACCGTGGGTAGAATCAGCAGGAACAGGACCGGGTGCGTCCAGTCATGGACCGCCTCCGCCGTGGGCCAGAGTGGCAGAAGTGCTATAACCACCGGCAGCATCAGGCAGTGCACCGCGCATAACCCGGACAAGGCAATACCGATTCGATCCCAGAAAGCGGGTGTTGGTTCGTCGTTCAAATCAGGTTAAATTGAGGTCGATATTCACACGAAAATGTGTATTAAAATACACACTCCGGATCGCATGCCAAAATTTTTTTGAACATTGTAACTCCGGGCTGATACATTTCGTACCTTTTTACGTTTCTGAACGCAAAACCAGCTATTAGCATAAGAGATCACTATGAAACAACTATCAGCTTCCACCCTCTTCATTGTCTTCATTGCAAGTCTGTTTCCGCTTCAGGTGCTTCAGGCCCAGATCGACGCCCGCATGCTGCGGCAGCCGGATGTCTCCGAAACACATATCGTTTTTTCCTACGCCGATGATATCTGGATTGTTGCCAAAGAGGGCGGTACGGCCCATCGCCTGACGACCGCCGCGGGACAGGAAAGCTTCCCACGATTTTCACCGGATGGCTCAACGGTGGCCTATAATGCCAATTATGACGGGAATACTGATATCTACGTGATTCCCACACAGGGCGGCATCCCGGAACGGGTAACCCATCACCCGATGACCGAGCGGGTGCTGGGCTGGTACCCGGACGGCGAACATATCCTGTTTTCGTCCAGCATGAAGAGCGGACGACAGCGCTATAACCAGTTCTACAAAGTGAGCCCCGACGGTGGACTTCCTGAACAGCTTCCCGTGCCTTATGGGGAGTTCGGGATGATATCGCCGGATGGAAATACACTGGCCTATACCCCGAAATCACGTGTTTTCCGTACCTGGAAACGGTATCGCGGTGGCTGGGCACCGGATATTTTTCTCTTCAACCTGCAAACCTACGAGTCGCAAAACATAACAGACAGCAATGCGAACGAGGATCAGCCGATGTGGCACGGGTCTACGGTTTATTACCTGTCTGACGCCGGGGATGATATCCGCTACAATATCTGGGCATGGGACCGGAACAACGGCAACCGGCGTCAGGTAACCAACTTCGACGAATATGATATCCACTTCCCCGCGATCGGACCGTCAGAGATGGTATTCGAGGCCGGTGGACGCCTCTACCTGATGGATCTGGATACCGAGCAAACCCGTGAGGTGGAAGTGGATGTCATCACGGACAACACTTCACTGAAGCCACAGTCCGAGGATGTGAGCAGCCTCATCCAAAACCATTTTATTTCGCCCGACGGCAAGCGCCTGCTCTTCCAGGCACGCGGGGATCTCTTTTCAGTCCCGGCCGAACACGGCCCGATTATGAACCTGACCCGCAGTTCGGGTGTGGCAGAACGCTACCCGGCATGGTCTCCGGACGGAACACGCGTGGCGTACTGGAGCGACCGTACCGGGGAGTATGAGCTGACCATACGCAATAAAGGAGGTACCGGGCAGGAACAAACGCTCACCTCCACCGGTTCAAGGTTTAAGTACAACCTTTACTGGTCGCCCGACAGTGAGAAACTGGTCTTCGTCGACAACACGATGAGAATCCGCCTGTACGATATGGAGGAGGACCAGCTGACCACCATTGGGGAGGGACTCTGGATGTATGAATACGGCCTCCGCAACTTCTCGGCAGACTGGTCGGCAGACAGCCGCTGGGTTGCCTTTTCGCGCGGGCTGGAGAACCGGCACCACGCCATCTTCCTGCACGACACCGAGTCGGGTCAAACCACCCAGGTTACCTCCGGCTATTACCACGACCGCGCCCCGGAATTCGATCCGGCCGGGAACTACCTTTACTTCCTCTCCAGCCGTACGATGAACCCGGAATACAGCGACATGGACAACACCTGGATCTACCCAAACTCCACCAATCTGGTGGCGGTACCGCTGACCGACACGACGACCTCTCCCCTGGCCCCTCGCAACGACGAGGTGGAGATTACCGGAGATGAGGACGCTACACCCGAAGAAAACGGGAATGGCAACGACAACGGTGACGGAGATCCCGACCCGGTTCAGATCGATCTCAATGGATTTGAGTCGCGCCTCGTGGAGCTGCCGGTCGATGCCGGTAATTACGGGAACCTGAGCGCAATTGCCGGCAAGCTGCTTTACCAGCGTTACCCAAATACCGGTGCCGAGGGCAACGGCAGCACGCTGGCCTACTACGACCTGGAGGAACGCGAATCCAAGGATATTATCGGCGACATCAGCGGGTACCAGCTCTCGGCCAACGGTAAGAAGGTGCTTGTACAGGGCCAGGGCAAATACGCCATAATAGATCCCGCACCGGACCAGAAGATGGAGAAGACGCTGCGTACCGGTGAACTCTCCATGCAAGTGACACCGCGGGCCGAGTGGCAGCAAATTTTTAATGACTCCTGGCGTTTTGTCCGTGATTTTTTCTACGATCCCAATCTACATGGAGTGGACTGGGATGCCGTCAAGGAGCGGTACCAGCGGATGCTGGACGATGCCGTCACCCGAACCGATGTTAATTACGTGCTGGGCGAAATGATCGCCGAGCTCAACGCCTCCCACACCTACCGGGGCGGCGGCGACCAGGAGGATGCCGAGCGGCGTGGTGTGGGACTACTGGGTATCGACTGGCGCCTGGAGAACGGCGCCTACCGTATCGACAATATTGTAGAGGGTGCCTCTTGGGA
>JAWVZC010000372.1:0-4181 GCA_033722415.1 Balneolaceae bacterium
ATCGACAAGCCGAAGATCGAGGGTGAGCTGGCGACCATCTCCGGAGACATTACCAGCGAGCTGACTTCCGAGATAGACACCGTGCTTACGGTGTTGAAAACCCCGGTCCCCCTGTATGATGATGAGGAACCGAACCTGTTTAACCATATTGAGAAATTCTGCAGCGCCGGGCTGAACTCTATTGAAAATCTCTTTTTTGTAAAATCGAACGGCCAGCAGCATGCCAACAAAAAGACCATATCCAACATCCCCACCCCGATAATCGATATCAGCAGCCGTGCCTATTTTCAAAAGGCGAAAAACCAGCGGTTGCTCTGTACGGAAGGATTCAGGATAGACGACACCTGCTTTTACCTGGAATCGATCATTTCGTACAACACCGGCAAACAGATTGCGGCCCTCTCGGTACCCATAGAACCGTATGTCGGGGAGCGAGAGGAGATCAGCGACAGCCTTTCGGTGGCAGCTGTAACGGGACGTTTTCACTCGATTATTAAAACCGTGCTGCCCTTTGGTTTCGGGTTTGCTATTCTGGACGAAGCCGGGGAGGTGCTTTTTCACAGCGATTCCAATCGAAATCTCCAGGAAAACTTTTTCGAGGAACTGGATACCCCGAGTGAACTGCAGGCCAAGATGTTCGGACGCAGTACCGGAAGCATGCGTGTCAAGTATCACGACCAGTCTACATTGATGTACGTAGCACCGATCAACGACTGGCCGCTTTCGCTGGTCACCTACTACGACATGACACTGCTGAGCCTTAAATACCTGGAAGTCTACGCCCTGTATGTCTCCATCTACCTGATTATCATCCTCGCACTGCTGCTGATCTTTTCCCTGGGATTTGTCATTGAACACTGGAACGACCTATTTTCCAAAAAATCGGCCGTCCCCATCATGACGATGAGCAGTATCGCTCCCAAAAAGAGAAAGGCACACCGTTACCATATGATCATGATCGCATTCCTGGTTACAGTGCCCTTGTTCGGGCTGGTGGCCTACTTTGAGCAGCCGGGACTGGCCATTCTCGTTTCCACGTTTCTGATATTCCTGCTCTACTGGATTACGCGGTACCTGCTTTCCAACCATTCCAGGCCCGCTTTCTGGGTGGCCCGAATAGTTGAACTGCTGCTCATCTCAACGGGGATGGCCGTGATCATCAGCGTGGAATACCAGGTGGGAATCGGAATACCCCGGACTGTATTTTACCTGATGCTGCCTGCAACGCTCCTGGTCGCGGCCATATTCGGCTATCTCTACCATGCAAGGGACCTCTTCAGGTCGGAAACAAGCGGAAGCTCCTATAGTTCCAGGCTCAAAAATGTAAGTCAGCAGCAAAGCGGCACCTATATCTCCAGCTATACCGCCAATCTTTTCCTGGCGTGCCTGGCGTTCAGCATCCTGCTTACGTATACTATTTACCGGGCCAGCTACCTGCAGGAAACCGAAGCGATCCAGAAGTATGAACTGACCCAGTTCTCCCGTTCCGTGATCAGCCACGAACACGAAGAACGCACTTATTTTTCCGGGCAGCATCGCGGTGCGGGAAAGCCGGATGTCCACCTTTCCGAGCTGGCAGAATACCGGATCGACGAATGCAAGGGCATATACTGGGGCAGCTTTGCCCTGGCGGATTTGTCCGGTGACACCTGGCGTGACTCCTACCTCTTTTACCCGAACCTCTACCAGGTAAAGACCGGGTCCAAAATTTCGACTGCCCACATTTACAACGAGTTCTCAGAAAAACAGAACGACATCTGGCGCTATACCGACGGCAGGCTGCTGATGCAAAATGAGATATCGGAGTGCCAGCAGCGGTCCGGACAGGATTTCCTCAGCGTAGACCGGGCATCCTTTACCGGTCCCTCCGGGGATTACCGGGTTATAAGCCTGCTGTTGGTAATACTGCTTATTGCAGGCGGATACGCCATGATGAAACAGATCGTTCAGCAGCTGTTTGTACTGCGCACGCCCGAAAAGTACCAGTTCAAATCAAAACACTTTGATGACAACCTGCAGAGTCTCATCACCTTGTTAAGACAACGAAAACACCTGTACATCGTTACTGTTCCCGTTCAGTTCCGGGAGATCCTGAAGAAATTCAACACCACACATTACGAACAGATCTCCTGGAAAACGCTGGTTGCCGGGAACCTGGGCATAAACCCGGGAAATAGTACAGAACATAAACCGCTGGTGGTCACTGAATTTAATATGTCGGCGGATGGCGACAAAACGGCCGCGCTGCGCCTGCTGAAACGGGCCATGAGGCATACGGAAGTGATTATCGTATCCAATTTTGATCCCCTCGACCTGCTGAAGCGCACAAAACAGCGCGAAGATGACAACGCCCGGGCAGAACATGACGAACTGGCGGACCTGCTGGCGGCCTTCGAAACCTATTACTTCCCCCTTACCAGCGATACGATTGAACAGTACCAATCTGAAAAACAGAACCAGGATCTGCTGGTGAAGGAGCAGAATATTTATTACGAGCTCTGGAATTCGCTTTCCACCGACGAACAGTATGTGCTCTACGACCTGACCCACGACGGGCTCGTCAACACCCGCAATCTTCCGATTATACACCGGCTCTACAAGAAGGGATTGATATCGGACGGGGGGAACAGGTATGAGGCGGGAAACAGCAGTTTCATCTCATCGCTCGAAATTGTCAACGACCGGTTCAGCCGCTTTATCGATAAACTGGCGGAAACCGAAAATCTGAAAAAGCTGGAAGAGGAGATCAACGCCACCGGTACCTGGCACCAGTACCGCACACCGCTGCTGGTAATTTTGACCGGAATTCTGCTGTTCGTATTCATCACCCAGCAGGAAACCTACGGGGAAGTAGTCAGCGTACTAGGTTCCATTGCGGCCAGCCTTCCGCTTATTCTCCGCGTCATGAATTCGTTCTTTTCCGGGAAGGGTGCGGCCAAGGTAGCTTCTTAATTAACGTGAATTCGATTTAAAAAGGAATCAGGGATGGCTTATTCGCCCCATGAATACGGTGGATGAGAGTTCTCGACTACGTCCCGGCGAAACAACTCGGCAGGACTCCTCCCGAAAAGACGCCCTTGTTGATCTACAGGCACCTGCATTTCTTCGGGGATGTCATTTCGACCGGCATCCCGCGCTTTTCGGGCTGCCGCGGAGCAATTCCATCCTTACCAATGAAGCTGTAATCAGCATAAGCCAAAGCGATCGATCTATGGCAAACTCACGGCAACTACACAAATAACAGGACCAGAAACGTGTACAACAAGGCCCCAAGGCCGGCCGCAGTCAGTGCCAGCGGTATTTGGGTGTATACGTGATCCATCAGGTCGCAGCCCGTGGCCAGGGATGAGAGGATGGTGGTATCGGAGATGGGGGAACACTGGTCACCGAATACACTGCCCCCGATAACGGCTCCGAAGCAGATGGTCAGGAATAAGGTATCCGGCAGGATGGCCCAGGCAAGCGGAACCGCCACCGGGAAGACCACAGCGTAGGTACCCCAAGAAGTACCGGTGGAGAACGCGATAACCATACACAAGAGCAGCAGCAGCGCCGGCAGCACCGCCGGGGTGAGTGAACCACCCGCTATTTCCACGACATAGTCGGCCGTACCCACGGCATCGGCCACGCTTTTCAGCGACACCGCCAGAGCCAGGATAATAGCCCCGATTGTCACGCCTTTACAACCGTCAACAAACCCTTCGATCACCGTTTTCAGCGGCATCCCCTTGGCCAGTGCAATAAACATCCCCGCCAGTACCGCGAGGACAAAAGCCTCGGCAATTAACAGGGTGGGATCGTCGCTGTCCATAACAAAAAAGGTAAAGACATACGGGATGATTGCCACTCCAAGCAGCGTGCCGATGGGACCGAAAAAGTCCACCAGCCCGGGCTTGTACTCTTCCGGGATATCCATCTCAGTAAGTTCTGCCGCCGAAAGCGGTGCGGCGCCCTCGCGGTCGAGGGAACCGGTTTCGCGGGCGCGATCGATCGCCCGGCGCATTTTTTTGCCGGGTATCCAGGGCAGCAGCTCCCAGGCGAACAGCCCGGTTATGGTCACGGCGAAGATGGCGTAGAGGTTGAAGGGCAGGGCGGTGAAGAACAGCTCGATGCCGTCCTGGGAGGTCTCCAGCATCGGGATGGTGCCGGCCACCAGTCCGCCGACGTAGATCGGCCAGACG
>JAWVZC010000373.1:0-4178 GCA_033722415.1 Balneolaceae bacterium
CCCTTCCCTGGACGAGATGGTGCATGTAGCCAAAGAGCTGAAACGGGAAAAGTTCAAACAGCCGCTGTTGATCGGGGGTGCAACAACATCCCGCATTCATACCGCCGTAAAAATTGATCCCACCTACGATCAGCCGGTGATTCATGTACTGGATGCCTCGCGAAGCGTATCGGTGACCGGAAACCTGGTTTCGAGCACTTTGCGCGACGATTTTGTAGATGATATCAGGGAGGAGTACCAGCGGTTGCGCGACCAGCATGAGGGACGATCACGCCGCAAAACGTACCTGCCTATTGAAGAGGCCCGGGAAAATAGAACCCAGATCAACTGGAAAAACAGTCCCGTTTTCAAACCGGAAAAAACGGGAATTCACGTATTTGAGGATTATCCGCTCTCCGAGATCCGCAACTATATCGACTGGGGCCCGTTCTTCATCACCTGGCAGATGCCCGGCAAATTTCCGCAGATTCTCGAGGATGAAAAATATGGGGAGGAAGCCACCAAACTGTACGAGGAGGCCAACCGCCTGCTCGATCGCATCGTCAAGGAACATTTGCTGCAGGCCAACGGCGTGATCGGGCTGTTTCCAGCCAACAGCGTCGGCGACGATATCGAGGTATATACCGACGAGAAACGCGAAAAGGTGCAGGCCGTTCTGCACACGTTGCGGCAACAGGCAGAGAAAAGACGCGGGCAACCCAACAAGGCGCTGGCCGATTATGTTGCCCCTAAAGAGACGGGCATCGCCGATTATATCGGCGGCTTTGCCGTTACGGCGGGCCTCGGTTCCGACAAACTGGTACGGCAATTCGAGGAAGAGCACGACGACTACCATGCCATCCTGTCCAAGGCGCTGGCCGATCGGCTGGCCGAAGCTTTCGCCGAACTGTTGCATGAAAAGGTACGCAAGGAATATTGGGGATACAGTCCCGATGAGCAACTGTCCAACGAACAGCTCATCCGGGAGGAATACACCGGCATTCGTCCCGCCGCCGGTTATCCCGCCCAGCCCGATCACACCGAAAAAACCATCCTTTTCGACCTGTTGAAAGTGGAAGACAACACCGGGATCCGACTTACCGAGAATCTAGCCATGACCCCTCCCGCTTCGGTCAGCGGCCTCTATTTCGCCCACCCGAAGTCCACCTATTTCAATGTCGGTGACCTGAAGAAGGATCAGATCAAGGATTACGCAAAACGAAAAGGGATGACGGTGGAAGAAGTGGAACGCTGGCTGCACCCCAACCTCAATTATGAACCGGAAAAACCGGGTGTGAAGGCGTAAACCGGAATTCGGCACCCGTTCGTTAACACTTTCGTTCCGGCCGAAGCCGGTTTGGGAATGATATCGCATGAAAATGCCATTTCGCTTGTCCATTTGAATTCCTACCGTTCGGGTAGATACCGAATCAACCCGACATACCATGGCTATCCATCGATTGTCTGCCGTTGCTCTGCTTATCCTGATTCTATCGGCCTGCTCACCCGAACCGATATTCCGGCTGAAACCGGCACCCGGGCCCTCCTCGTTCCACAAGGGGATCGAATATATAACCCTGAAGAACGGCCCGGCCACGGTAACCATGGCGTACCAGGGCCATACGGAGGAGCTTTTTGCCATGGATATTGAAGTGTTGAACGAGGGTAACCGACCGCTCCGCGTTGATCCGGCTGCATTTTACTATACCGCCTACAAAAAGAGCGATTCGGAGGGACTGCACGACAAAATCACTTCACGCAGGGCGTTGGACCCCGAGGTGGAATTATTAAAAATTGACCGGACCATCTCCCGGTACCGGGCATCCCGGAAAACCGAAAACGCACTATTTCTAACCCTGGCCGGGCTGGTTACCGTAGCCGAAATTGCTTCGGCGCTAGACGATGCGGACGAACACCGGGAGAATCATGTAGACCTTGAATTTCACTATTCGGATTTCGGGGTTCCGGCCTCCGATTACGATTATGAAAGCAGGGAGCTGGAACGGGAGAGAGAAAGCTGGGAGATGAAAGCGTTGCGCATCACCGACCTGCAGCCTGAGGAACGGATCCGGGGCCTGGTCTTTTTTCCTCACGAACCGAAGGCCGCCGGCTATAAATTTGAGCTACCGGTCGGAGAGCATCCGGTGGAAGCGGGATACATCCAGCAGAAGTTCCAGCCGTAGCACGGGAAATCCATGATCAATTCAGAGTCTTTGAACCGGCTTTAACCCGGGCCAAAACGAGATCCACCAACGTTTGGCGCAACGGACCGAGGTCGGGATAAAAACCGTCTTCATTCCTCCCCACGTTCTGTCGATTGGTCAACAGGATGATCGACAGGTCCAGCTTTGGCATCACCACGATGCTGGTGCCGGTAAAGCCGGTATGTCCGAAACTCCCCTCCGGGACACCCCGGCCTGAAAAGATCTCCGGATCCATCGCCCAGCCCAGGCCATTGCCGTAACGATCTTTTGTCAGAAAGGCTTCCGTCACCTGCTCCGATACCATCTGCTTATCATCGAATTGCCCCTTATTCAGCAGCAGAGTAAGCAAAGCCTGAATTTCTTCCGCCGTGGAAAACAGACCGGCGTGCCCGGCCACCCCCCGGTGAGTATACCAGGCATTGCCATCATTCACTTCTCCCTGCAGGGTGTATTCCCGCCACCCGTCCCACGAGGCCGGGTCTGCCTCCACCCGGTACCCGAAATCATCATCGTACACCATCTGCCTTTCAAACGGATTGCCGTGAGAGGTCGCGGCGATCTTTTCCCTGTCAATGCCGTGTGACAGCGGATTGAACAGGGTGTGCTCCAGTTGCAGCGGCTCGTAGAGCCGTTCCTGAAGATAACGGTCGAGCGGCCGGCCGCCGACCCGTCGAACGATATCCCCCAGGAGCATGAACCCCAAATCGCTGTATTGGCGGGCCTTTACGACCCGGTAGCGAAGCGGGAGCCCGGCCAGGTACCGGTACCTTTCTTCCGGATTCCTGGCGTAGTAGTAGGTCGGTTTCCAGCGATAAAGGCCTGCGGACTGGGTAAGCAAATGGCGGACCGTGATTCTCCGCTTGGCGCCGGAATCGAACTCCGGCAGATAGCGATAGACGGGGTCGTCCAGGCCGACCTTGCCTTCGTCCACCAGCATCATGACGGCAAAGGTGGTGGCGCATACCTTGGTGAGGGAAGCCAGGTCAAACAGATGAGCGGTGGTCATCTGCGGAGGATCCGCCACCGGCTTCAGCCCGTAGCCGAACTTTCTGGCGACGCCGTATGCCCGTTCGTGCAGCACCGAATCGCCCTGCTGCACGCGAGCGACCGCCCCCGGTATATGTCCGGCCTGCACCTCGTGCAGGATCAGACTGTCAACGGCCGGTATTGATCGCGCTGCCTCCCCCGGCTTCTCGGAACCCGGATCACGGCACCCCTGCAACAGCAGGAGCAATAATGCGGGCAGGAAAAACAGGAGCTGTAAATATTCTCTTTTGGGTCTCAATGTATCGGTTGCTGTTTTCTTCCATAAATGGGCATTTATCGTTTCTACCGACAGGAAGACGGCCTCAACAGCAACGATTGGTCTCCCCGTCCTGCATGCTTTCAAAAACCGCGTCGTTCGGTTCCCACAGTTCGATCTTGTTTCCCTCCGGGTCCATTATCCAGCCGAATTTTCCGTATTCGTACTCCTCAATCTCCCCGGCTACCTCGACCCCTTCCTCTTCCAGCACGGACAGCAGCTTTTCCAGGTTGTCAACCCGGTAGTTAATCATGAACTCTTTCGTGGAGGGACGGAAATAGTCCGCATCTTTTTTGAAAGGACTCCAGACGGTAAATCCCTTTTTTTCAGCGTCCTCTAAGTGTCTCCATTCGAAGACTCCCCCATATTGATCGCTTTCAATTCCCAGGTGCCTGCGGTACCACTCTCTGATCTTTTCAGGTTGATGACTTTTAAAAAACACACCCCCAATGCCGGTTACGCGTTTCATAATCCCGTTCGTTCGTTAATGTTAATTAATGCATCCGTTTAGCAATACTCCGTCCGGCCGCTGCCACCGCGTTCGGACGGGTTTTAACAAGGATGGGTACTTTTCATCCATCCGACGGCAACGACAGCCGCCAGATGGAGAGTCAGCCTTTACTGCCCCTTAACCAGGCGAACAAGTTACCGATTCCCACCACAATCAGACCGCCGACGAGCGTATAGAGCGG
>JAWVZC010000374.1:0-4178 GCA_033722415.1 Balneolaceae bacterium
GGTTCGTCGCTTCTGTTCGACAAACGAGCTATCAATCAGGTTTGTCGTACGGATCGATTTGCGATGTCCATGAGGATACTTCAGATGCACCAGACAGGCCTGAAGATCATCGCTAAAACATTTAACCATCCCTGGGTATTGATTGCCATATCGCTGAATGAAGGCCTCGGCCAGTCCCTGGGCGCCTTCGGAGTCCGGAGCGTAGTAGATCTGATGCACGTGAGCTTTAATTTGGGCTCGTAGTTGCTTGTCGGAGGGCAACCGGTTCATCAGGTTGCGGATCTTGTGGGCGATACAGCGCCCCCGGTCGGCATACGGGAAGCATTTAGCTATGGCTTTGATGATCCCGCCCCCTCCATCACTAACCACCAGCAACGGGTGTGCCAGCCCACGGGCTTTAAGTTCTTCAAAGAAGGCTTCCCAGCATTCAGCTGACTCACTGGCTACCACTCCCAGCCCCAACAGTACCTTCCGCCCGTCTGAACAAATCCCCCATCCGCACAGGATGGTTTGCCCATTTGTGTAACGGCGGACCGATTCATACACTCCGTCAAAGAAGGCGTAGACCACATCATAATCGGACAGATCCTGCCCGTTCCACCGTTCGTATTCTTCGTAGAGAGCCTCGGTCAGCCGGCTGGTGGCTGACCGGGACAGGATCGGGGTGCCATCCGGACCGGTCAGGGTGGCTCCAATATCCTGGGTGGAGAGCCCCCGGACATACATCTCATTGGCCAGGCGGATCAAGCCCTGTTCCAGACGATCTATGCGCCCCAACAGCTGAGATTCCAAGGCTTCAGTAGTCTGGCGGACCCGGGGGGCGGTCAATCCGTAGGGGCCCCTGGGTGGTTTTCAAGGTCACAGGCGTATAGCCATTGCGGTAGCCCCGATGCTCGGCCTCGCTGTTTCGCTGGCACCAGCCTCGACCTAAAAATTCATCCATTTCGGCTTCGGCGGCTTCCTGCAGAATGCGCTGGGCACCCATCCGCAACAGCTCACCCAGCAGATCATCGCTCGAGGTGGTCCCGTTAAGAATGGAGGCAATAGTGTTGCTCAACTGCTCAGAAGGCTTTACTTTGGTTTTCATGGGTGTTGTCCTATTGGTTTGGTTGGCTGTTAGTGGAATGACAACCGAATTTAACCGTTAGGCAGCACCTTTTCTATTTTTACACGAGTATAGAGACATTACCAATGTGAACTGACGATGTAATAGTTTATTGACTTATGTCGATAAATATTTTGCATGTGATAAAAAAAATTGCATAATTTCCGCTCGTAGTTCTCGACACAAACGTTAACTAAAAGTTGGTTAATAGTATTTGGTGTAGGCTACGATCTTAATTGAATCAGGGAATCAATCAATTAATAAGCTAGGGAATTGATTGGTTGACAAGTAAGCGCTTAACTTACTTGGTTTAATAATAGGTCCCTCCACTATTCAGATACCTAAAGATTAGGCTTGCACCTCGTTTAATCCTAATTAAATATTAAGGTAACATCATGAAAGGGAAAGGGATACTACCTCGTACTTGTTTTTCTGCTGTTTTTCGATATATAAAACAGCGTTTTATTTCCTGCCGGAGCACTCGTTTCATGAGTTTTCTGGTAGTTGCACTTCTGGTCCTGGTGTCTTCGGCCGGTACGGCCATGGCTCAGGTCCAGGTATCCGGAACCGTAACCGATGCCACTGACGGACAGCCCTTGTCTGGTGTAAATATCATCGTCAAGGGGACGACTACCGGTACATCCACCGGTCCGGACGGGAACTATGAACTCCAGGTTCCCAGTGGCCAGGATACGCTGGTAGCTTCGTTCATCGGTTATATTACTCAGGAGATACCGGTAAACGGCCGCAGCACCATCAACGTTGAACTGCAGGCCGACGTACAGCAGTTTGAAGATGTTGTCGTTGTCGGGTACGGAACCCAGGAGCGGCAGCAGATTACCGGGTCGGTCTCCAGTGTACGATCAGAGGATTTTGTAAAGGGAAGTGTCAACAACGCTTCCGAATTGATCCAGGGGAAAGTGCCGGGATTGACGATCTCCTCGGCAGGGGGCGGTGACCCGAACAGTGATCCGACCATCCGGTTGCGGGGCATTTCGTCATTTGGTTCCACCCAGGATCCGCTCGTCGTAATTGACGGGGTGATTGGCGGAAGTCTCAACAACGTGGATCCCAATGACATCGAGTCGATCGAGGTGCTGAAAGATGCCTCGGCCTCCGCAATCTACGGAACCCGGGCTTCAGCCGGTGTCATCGTGGTAACCACCAAATCCGGGCAAGTCGGCCAGGAGCAGATCTCTGTCAGCTATAACGGGTATGGATCCCTGGAAACCATCGAGCGGAAAAATGATGTACTCAACGTCCAGGAATATAATGAACTCGCCCAGCTGACCGGTATTGATGCACCCACATTCGACAGCAATACCGACTGGTTTGACCAGATCACCCAGAATGCGTTGAGTCATGTGCACAATCTTGCGCTTTCCGGAAGTTCGCAAAACACCTCGTACCGTATTTCCGGGAACTTTCGGGATCGCGAAGGTATCCAGAAGCAGACCGGGTTTGAACAGATCAACAGCCGGGTGAACCTTACACAATACGCGCTCGATCAAAAACTGACTTTCAATGTTAACCTCGGGGTTACCAGCCGTAAAGAGCAGGAAGGTTTCCCGGAGGCGTTTCGCTATGCCCAGACCTTCAATCCCACGGCACCGGTAAAAGTGGACAGTTTTGAAACGGTGGGCAACTACTTTGAACAGCCGCTGTTTGACTACTTCAACCCTGTGGCCATCATTGACACCCGGGAGGAAGAGGAAGAGCGCGAGCTGCTCAGCGCCTCGCTGCGCGGTCAGTATGAGTTCCGGAATCTCGTGCCGGGCCTCAGCGCTTCCTTGTTCTACTCGATGGAAAATGAGAAGGAGCTGAATCGCGGATTCTCCGCCAAGACCAGCAAACACGGAGGCAACGCCACAACCACCGCGTTCGGAACCGGTAATGCGTTTCGTTCCACGTTTGATTCCCAGGAAGAGCTGTTCGAGACTACATTAAACTACATTACCGATATCCAGGATCTGAGCCTTGAGGCCCTCGCCGGCTACTCCTATACCGAAATCGTCGAAGAGGGTACCAATGCCGGCGGCGGTGACTTTGTAACGGATGCCGTGGGCTGGAACAACCTGGCCTACGCCCAGGACTTTGACCAGGGCGAAGGAAACGTCGGCAGCTTCGAGAACAACCATAAAATTATCGGTGCGTTTGGTCGCTTGAACCTGAATTGGGACAACACCTACTTTGCCAACGCCAGTTACCGGCGGGAAGGCTCCTCATGGTTCGGTGAAGACAACAAGTGGGGGAACTTCTGGTCAGTCGGTGGTGGCGTTGAGGTGACATCCCTTATCGATGTGCCGGCATTCGACCAGCTCAAGCTACGCGGCAGTTATGGAGTGACCGGCCAGGATGCCCCGTTCAGCGGTATTTCGCGACAGCGGTTCGGTCCATCGGGCAATTTCTTTGCAAACGGTAGCTTTATCCAAAGCTTTGCCCCGATCAGTAATCCCAACCCCGATTTGAAATGGGAGGAGCGCAAAGAGCTCAATGTCGGCGCCGATTTCGAACTGCTGGAGTCGCGCCTGACCGGCAGTGTCGAGTACTACAACAAGCGAATTGATGACCTGCTCTTCCAGATTTCGGTTCCGGTTCCGCCGAACCTGTTCCCGACCACGTGGGACAACATCGGCGAACTCCAGAGCAGCGGTGTGGAGGCCAGCCTGAACTACAGCCTGGTACAAACCTCAGACCTGAACTGGAACATGGGCGGTACCTTCGCGTGGTTCAGTCCCACGATACTGGAAGAGTTTGTTTCCGAGGAAACCCAGTTTATCTCCAACGCCGGTTCACCCGGCCTGAATGCAACGCCGCTGATCAAGGTGGAAGAGGGCGAACCGATCGGTGAGATCTTCGGCAAGCGGTTTGCCGAAATCAGTCCCGATGGAAACTGGCTCTTCTTTGATGCCGATGGCAACAAGGTGACCGCCGACCAGATTACACTGGACGACCAGGAGGTACTGGGGAACGGTCTTCCCGACTACCAGTTTGGTTGGACCAACGATATCAGTTACAAAAACTGGGATCTGAGCCTCTTTTTCCGGGGGGTATTCGGGCATCAGCTGGTTAA
>JAWVZC010000375.1:0-4177 GCA_033722415.1 Balneolaceae bacterium
CATAACTCGACCATCGCCACCATACCACATCGATTTCAGCTCTCCATCGGGGATGCAGCCTCAGGTTGACAGCGCCGGTCCAGCTTGCAGGAAATTTGATCCGGGTACTGACCGAGGCGGTGGGGGGAAAACCTACCGGCAAATCGACAAAATCGGCATCTCCTTTGAACTCCACCTCCACCGGACTCCGATAGGCAAAGCCCAAGGCAATTATTTCCACCGGGGAATAGATCAGACCCGCGTTGAATCCGAAGGAGACCTCCTGCATACGGGTGTCGAGGTTGAAGGTTCCCTCGGGTGTGAAGGTGGTTACCGCCGCCTGGTACCGAAAGTTTCCCGTTACAGCGACCTGGAGGCCGACTCCCACGTGAATCCGGCCGATACCGAAATCGGGAAGGGTATACCCGATAGCGGGGTTCACGAAGTAGGTTGATAGCTCCGCTTCCACCGAACTGTTGCGCCCAACCCAGTTTCCGGGCCAGGTTGTTCGGAAGCCGAAGGGCCTGTAAAACCCAATGCCGACGGTAAGCCCTTCCTCGACCCGGTAGGAACCGAAGAGGTGGGGTGCTACAAAAAGATCATTGTTACGTTGGGTCACCTGGCCGAGGGGTGCCCGGGGCGTCAGGTTGTGAAAGGTGGTTTCCGGCAGGATCAGAGATGACCCCGTGCTGAATTGAATATTTTCAACGGTGGCCAGTCCCGCGGGATTGTAATAGATGGTGGAAACGTGGTTGCCGAACGCCGTAAAGGCTCCCATCAGGCCGTTGGCCCGGATACTGGCCTGCTGGATGGAGAAGCCGCCGGCAGCCGCCTGGGAGGTCCAGAGCAGTACGATCATCAAAATGGCAACCGGTATTCTCATGGTAGATGCCGGGGCAATGGGCTTCTGTTTTAGTCGTGTTTTTAGCAAATATGATCGATTATTACCATTAATCCAACTTAAATGAAGGATGCGCTGCCAGGCCGTCATCTTGTTTCCGGGAGCGTTGAGTTTGCTTCCGGATAGAAAAAAGCCGGTACGACAGGGGCCGCACCGGCTTTGAACAGTTGATTTATCAGCTCCATCAGGGAGTGATTTTGGACTGCTGGCTGAGGCAGTCTCCCGCGCACAGCTGTACGCTGGGAAGTGCCAGCACGTCGACATCGGGGAACGAGGCGTTATAGGTACTTTCGATGAGATCGAGGATCTCGTTGGCCAGTATCGCGTTGCCCCGTTGGTTGGGATGGATCCCGTCGGTGGAAAAAATGCCGTTCGGGCTGAAGTCGGGCTGCAGCAGCACCCCGTCCACCCGGATGCCCAGCTCACCGTCGAATCCGAACAGATCGGCAATCACTCCGATATCGGTATTGGGATTGCCCGGCAAACCGGAGTTGATATCGTACAGCGTAAACCGGCCGCCGCTCTGGGCTACCGCGGTAGCGATGATGGTGTTGAAGGCGGTGGTTCGGTTTTGAATCAATCCCTGTTCAGCGAGGGTCAGATAAAATTCATCACCCTGGGCGGCTGAATTGAGGCCAAGCGGAATGATCACGCCGATGGTGGTAGTTTGGGGATTGTTGGGATCCGCGGGAGTGCCGAGGACCGCACCGGCCGACAAGGTAACCAGTTCTCCCTGGATCAGGGGCCGAGATTGCTCGTAGGGCACCAAGGCTGCTCTCTGCTGGGAAGTTATGGCTCCTGCGCCCTCCAGCTGGTCGAATTCATCCTCCAGGTCATCCAGTTCCGGATCGTTGGCGAGGATCGGATTGGCCCCTGCCTGGTAGGAGACCTTGCGGGCATCCATTTCGGCTTGGGAGTGCTGTGGGAAGTTGGCTGCTACGGCGTCAAGGGCTGCATTTAACCCGGCAAAAGCCTGGTTTAGATCATTCGCTTCAGTTGAGCTGAGTGTGATAGCGTTGTATGGGACAGCTCGGAAGAATGGGTTCAGCGTGACCGGCGGAATGGTAACAGCTATGCCGTTGGCGCTGGTGTTATTCATAAGCTGACCTATGACCGCGTTGTACTGGGTATCAAAGTCCGATTCCGACGTGAGCAGGGCTGGGTTGGAAGCCCCTGAAAGGGCGTAACCTAATACATCGTTGGATCCGATCCAGAGGGTGATGAATGAGGGTTGAGTCGCGATCGCATCGCCCAATATCGTTGAAGTACCCGCACTCGACGCGAACCGGGCATAGAACGGATTGAAAGCGTTGCTTGCCGGGTTGCCGGTATCCGGTGTCAGCAGTTGACCGACCACGATGCCCGGAACCCCGAAATTCTGCAGGTTCGACGGATCCCCGGTGAAGGGGGCGATTGGATCGCCCCCGAGGGTTGGTGAAGGACCCGGAATATCGGTATCGAGCTTGAAACGGCCGAGTACCGTTCCATTCACGGGGTTTTGGGGTACGGCAGTGTTAAATCCCCTGGGGGAGTTGATATCCGGCTGGCTGAAATTCGCAGGAGCGTCTGCCTGGGCAAATTTGGCGGCCAGCATCGCCGGGATGGAATTCTGTTGCCCGTCATTGTAAAGCGCACCATCCATGAAGCCGGCGGTCAGGGAGTTGCCGATCGCCACATAGTTGGAGAGATCGGCGTCACCGGAATTCGCAGTGGGCGGGTCCGGGAGCGGATTCTCATTCAGACGCTGGTTCACGAGCGAATCGAAATCGCTTTTGCAGGAAACCGTCAGGAATACCGCTATTACACAGAGTACCGTAGTTTTCAATAGATATTTCATGGTATCGGATTCTTTTAACATTAGTTCATGAATTGGTCGAACCGGAGTGAGATCAGGTAGATACCGCCCATCAGCGGGTTGCCGAACGAGGTGGTGTGCCGGTCATTCAGCAGATTGCTTCCACTCACCTTGATGGTGGTATTGATCTGGGGAATCGAATAGGTAACCTGGGCATCCAGTGAACCATAGGCGGGAATAATACCTTCACCAAATGAGGACTCCCACAGGTAGGCATCCTGCCAGCGGTACACCACGTTGAAGCCAACCTGGTCGGTCAGCCTGCGGTTGCGTAGCTGAATGTTGTATCGCCATTCTGGGGTGTTATAGCTGGCCCGGAATCCCTGGTCGGTCAGATCCTCCTGGGAGATCAGATCGTTGTAAGTGACGTTGCCCCCCAGAGTGAATCCGCCGCCGAGTATATCCAGCACGTATTCCATTCCCAAGGCGAAACCCTGTGCTTCCACATTACCGTCGGCGTTTACATCGAATCCGTACCGCTGCAGACGTCCACCGGGAACATTATCCTGGATGATCGCCTCCTGTCCGGCATCGGAATCGGGATCAAAACCGGGCACCGGGTCAAACCCGTCTCGGGTGTTGGTATCGGTCAGGTCCACCGCCTGGGTGAAATCGATCTCGGCAATAAAATCCTGGTAGGAGCTGTAATAGTAATAGGCATCGATGAAGAGTTTGCCGCCGATTAGCGATTTGTAGCCCACTTCGAAGGTGCTCACCTTTTCCGTTTCAAACTCCTCGAACTCAACAGGTTGAAGTATTTGTCGTACTTCCGAGAGACTCTGTCCAGCCCTCAAAGAATCGCGTGCTGCCTGTACACTTTCGGTTCGATATACCGTATTGGTTCTGAAATTATAGCGGTCCCGCAGCACCGGGTTGCTTCCCACCAGCCGCCGGGTCACCACATCCAGGTCGATAAACTGGGTCTGGGTGGTCGGGATCCGGAAACCGCGCTGGAAGGAACCCCTGATGTTATGGTTACCAGCGATCGTATAGACGGCGGAGATGCGTGGGGTGAACTGCCCGTCGAAATATTCATTTTTGTCGTAGCGGATCGATCCCTGCAGATCCAGCTTATTATCGATCACATCCCTGGAGAGCTGCACGTACGCACCGTATTCATCGATATTGAATTCATCGCCGTCTGCCTGCAGGGCGAAGAGGGTTCCCTCCGATTTCAGGTCGTACCGGCGAACGTTGGCACCCGCGATGAACTCCACTTTTTCAGGATCCACGATGTTGGAAAAGTTGTACTTGGTCTCCGCATGCCACAATCCAGTTTTGTCCAGAAATTTGGCCCCGCCTTCAGAGATAGGCATATCCCTAAACTGGTTGAAAAGGGTATTGAAACCATCCTCGCCCGGTTGCGGCTGGGCGGCGATACCGGCAGACCTTGCAGCACCGTGCGCTTCCTCGACCGTAGCGCCCTGGGTCCGTTCCTGTGC
>JAWVZC010000376.1:0-4177 GCA_033722415.1 Balneolaceae bacterium
AAAAACCGGAAGAGCTGGCCGCCCCCCTGGCCTACCTGATGGGCAGGCGAGACTACGAACGGTTGATCTCCATAGAAAATTCTGATTCATTAAGATCCGCCATAGACAACTTCTGGCTTTCCAACATCGAGGACGCCGATCGTGCCCGAAGAGTCATCGCCCTTTACTACGAACGCGTTGAAGAGGCCAATAAACAGTTCTCCAATTTCAAGGAGGGCTGGAAGACAGACATGGGAATGATCTATATCCTTTTCGGCCCGCCGTTATTTACCAAGCGGTACCTGGGCGGCTGGATCTGGTCCTATTCATACGATATTGCAAATCCAGAGTATCATTTCCGGTTCATTCGTCCCCGAACGCGCAGGGATCCTTCCTTTCCTTTCGACCACTACCTGCTGGAGCGGGAATCCGGAAGCTTCAATATTCAGTCGCGCCAGATACATCTCTGGTTGTCCGGAAACATCCTGGAAGTCAGCCTGGCCAAGGCGTATCAGATCGGAACAGGAAGCGACAATCATTTATCGTGTGGATATTTCCATTTTCTCTGCAGTTAATATCCATTCAAGACGTTATAACCCTGCCGACAGCTGAAATCTCAGGGTACCCAATCACGCCTTCCCCGGGTTCAGCAAAGATAAAGAAGTTGAATTTATGCTATTTTATATCGTACATGAAAAATGTTCTTAAAGGGGATTCCGGGTATCTGTTTTCTTGAAGCCTGTCACTTTACGTTCAATGGGAATTATATCCTCAACATTATTTGTCAATCTAGCAATGAATCAGATTTTGACGTAGAACCGGTATGAAAGTGTTGTGCCATTTGAAAATTCCAAATAACTCAGATATGAAACATCCAATTATCGCACTGTTTCTCTTGATGTCCGTAACTGTAGGACTGCTGGCCGGTTGCAGCGAGAAGCCGCAACAACCGAACATCGTCTATATCCTGGCCGACGACCTGGGCTACGGGGAGCTGGGCACCTATGGGCAGGAGATAATCGAGACCCCCAATATCGATGCGCTGGCCCGCAGCGGGATGCGATTCACCCAGCACTACGCCGGATCGCCGGTATGCGCCCCCTCCCGCTATATGCTGATGACCGGCAAACACCCCGGCCACGCCTACATCCGCTCGAACGGCGACAGACCCACTCCCGACAGTGTGAGCTTCGACGATTTTGCGAATCGCTATGAAGCGATGTATGAACATCCGGAGCTGGAAGGACAGTATGCGATACCCGATTCCACCGTTACTTTGGCCGAGGTTCTGCAGGAAGCCGGTTATGCGACCGGCGCCATGGGCAAATGGGGGCTGGGCGGGCCCGGCACGGAAGGGCACCCCAACGCGCAGGGGTTCGACTTCTTCTACGGCTACCTGTGCCAGTGGCAGGCCCACACCTACTACCCGACCCACCTGTGGATGAACCGCGAGCGCGTCATGCTCGACAACGAGCTGGTGGACCCCCACCAGGAGCTTCCGGAGGATTTCGACCCCTACGAGGCGGCCGACTACGCCCGGTTCCACGAGCAGCCCGACTACTCGGCCGAGCTGATGCTGGAGCAGGCGCTCGGCTTCATCGAGGATAACCGCGACGGCCCGTTTTTCCTGTACTATCCCTCCACCATCCCGCACGTGTCGCTGCAGGCCCCCCAACGCTGGGTCGAGCACTACCACCAGAAGTTCGGCGAAGAGGAGCCCTATGTGGAGGGCAGCTACGTGCCGGCGCGCTACCCGCGGGCCACCTATGCGGCGATGATCTCCTACCTGGACGAGCAGGTGGGCGATATCGTTGAAAAATTGAAAGAGCTCGGCCTCTATGAAAATTCCCTGATCATGTTCTCCAGCGACAACGGGCCGACCTACGCCGGCGGGGTGGACCCGGTGTTTTTCAACAGCGCCGGCCCGTTTGAGGAGGAGCGGGGGCGAACCAAGGGCTACCTGTACGAAGGGGGGATCCGGGTGCCGATGATCGCCGCCTGGCAGGGAGTGATCCCGGCCGGGAGCACCACCGACCACCTGTCGGCCTTCTGGGATGTGCTTCCCACGCTGGCCGAAATCGCCGGGGCGGAGGTGCCGGAGGGGATCGACGGGCTCAGCTTCTGGCCGACCCTGCGGGGCGAGCCGGACCGGCAGCCCGAGCATGAGTACCTGTACTGGGAATTCCCCTCCTACGGCGGGCAGCAGGCGGTGCGGATGGGCAAGTGGAAAGGGATCCGCAAGAACATCACCCGCGAGGGGAACCTGGAGATCGAACTGTACAACCTGGAGACCGACCTACAGGAGCAGAATAATGTGGCCGGCAAGCACCCGGAGATCGTGGAGAAGATCCGCAGGATCATGGAAAGGGAACACACCCCGGCCGCAGTGGAAGATTTCCGAATGCAGGCGCTCAATGAGTAATACCGATAGAATCAACTATCGCACAGAAAGGGGTTTACGGGTCTTCATTCCTAAAATCTTCCGATTGATTGTGTACTGTTTAACCCAGTGACATATCATATTCAAATCGTGTACTGAAGCTTCATCTGAACATTAAATAAGGATCATACATGGATCGAAAAGAAAGCATCAAAATGCTGTTGGGAGGGAGCATCTCGCTGCCCTTTCTAAAATTCAATAAATCTTCTTCGATAGAGAAGGCCGAACAGGATCGAGGTCAGGCTCTGTCCGAATCGATGCACAGCAACTGGTCGGAGTGGCCCGACATGCCGTGGGTGGGTCCGGCTTTCTGGGGAAATCGACTGCAGGACTGGCGTCTCATCGACGGGAACGTCGAATGTGCCGTCACCGCATCCAACCGCTCACTGTACTCCCTGACCCATCAGCTGGATCGCTATAAAGGTGATTTCAAAATATCTGTTCAGGTTAATCTGTCAAAAGGGTTGGGGTCGAGAAACGGATATGTCGGTTTTCGTATCGGTGCCAAAGCAAAAGACGATCCCTGTCCCGTTACTTTCGAAGACTACCGCCGGGCGGCCATTTACGGTGAGGGACTTGACGCCGGGATTAGCTCGGACGGCCGCCTTATGATTGGAGAGGAGAAAAGCAACAGATCCGTAGCTACAAATTCAGCCATTCACCTGCAGTTGAAAGGGGAAGCCGTTGCCCGAGCCTATCGACTGGTCCTGACAGCTTTCGATACCGCTGGCGGCAAACGGTTGGACCGTTTGACGGTTCAGGAGATCCCACCCGGGAATGTGGCGGGTAATATAGCCCTGGTTTCTCACTTTCCTTCAGAAGGAGGAGCTTCCGGCACCCCCTCGGCCCGTTTCTCCGACTGGCGAATCTCCGGTACCAAAATCAGCGGAAACCCGGATCAAACCTACGGCCCGGTCCTGTTTTCGCAGTACACGCTGAATCAGGGAGTGCTCAAGGTCACGGCCCAACTGGCGCCCATGGAGACGATCTCCGGTCACGGGATCAGTTTTCAGATCAGGGAGGGGAAGTCATGGAAAACATTGCGCGAAACAACCGTTCATCCGCTGGCTCGAACGGCCCATTTCCGATTTGAAAAATGGTCGTACGACCGGGACATTCCCTACCGGTTACGCGTGGAACTTCCGCTGAAAAGCGGAACCAACGAATATTTTTACAAAGGGACCATAGCCGCCGATCCGGTTGGAGAAGACCGGTTGAAGGCCGCCGTTTTCAGCTGCAACCAGGAGCACGGTTTCCCCGACACCGAAGTGGTGAAAAATGTTGCCAAACACCGGCCGCACATGGCGATGTTCCTTGGCGACCAATTTTACGAGTCGTTCGGCGGTTTCGGGGTAGAAAGATCCCATAACCTGGAGATGGCCACCCTCGATTACCTGCGCAAATGGTACCAGTTCGGATGGTCGTACCGCGATATTTTCAGGGATATCCCCTCCGTATTTATCCCCGACGACCACGACGTGTTTCACGGCAACATATGGGGAGAGGGTGGCAAGGCTGCCGACGTGTCCCAGGGATTCGGTTCGGAATCCCAGGACAGCGGGGGATATAAAATGCTGCCGGAGTGGGTTGACATGGTGCAACGCACGCAAACCAGCCACCTACCCGACCCGTACGATCCCACACCGGTCAAACAGGATATCGGGGTTTATTATACCGACTGGATTTACGGTGGAATCAGTTTCGCCATTATCGAAGATCGTAAGTTCAAAACGGCTCCTGCCAATGTTTTGCCGGTGG
>JAWVZC010000377.1:0-4163 GCA_033722415.1 Balneolaceae bacterium
GGCATCGAAAACTACGGAAAACTGGTGCAGGCATTCGGGCGCGACCGCGTGATCGAGGGCTTTTGCCGGATTGGCGCGGCCGTGATCGAACCCGGGGTCATCGAGCACAAGTCGATGGGCTCGGTGGTGGTGGGCGAGTGGGACGGTTCAAAATCTGATCGATTGGAGGGGGTGCGAGGCCTTTTTACCGGGACCGGCATTCGATTTTCGATATCGGACGATATTCGTCATGATGTCTGGGTCAAGTTCACGTGGAACTGCATTTTTAACATGGTTACTGCTTTGGGAGAGGTTACGGTGGACCGGCTCTTTGCGGATCCCCACAGCGAGCGGCTCTGCTACGAACTGTTTGACGAAATTCGGCTTCTCGCCGAACAGGAGGGGGTAATTCTGGATGAAAAGGATCGAGCTAATATAATCGACGGGGCCCGCGGGCTGAAGGGGTTCACCACCTCCACCTATAACGATCGGCAGAAAGGCCGGAAACTGGAGTTTGAAGCGTTTACCGGGGCCCTTGCAAGGCTGGCAGAAAAACACCGGGTGCCGATCCCCCGGAACCGCACCCTGTATGCGCTTCTCAGGCTGGTTGCATCGGGCCATTCCTGAAACCGAACCGTCGTGGCAGATGTCACAGCCCCGGTTTGATCCCGGTTTCAGATTCCCTGTTCTTGGAATCCGCTAATCCCGTTTGACTATTACCCTGAAAACCAACAAACTGTAATCCGTAATCCGTAATCCGTAATCCGTAATCCAAAATATCCGCATTATGCTGATCGGTTTGATTTCGGACACCCACGATCATGTGCCCCATATCAAGAGAGCAGTAGAACTGTTCAGGAAACGACAAACTGCCCTGGTACTGCATGCGGGCGACTACTGCAGCCCGTTTACGATCCCCCACTTCGAAGGGTTGAACCTGAAGGGTATTTTCGGCAACAACGACGGCGACAAATACCTGTTGCTGCAAAAGTGTAATGAGATCGATGCCGAGCTGTACGGCGATTTTATGGAACTTCAGGCGGGAGGACTGAACATCGCCGTTTATCACGGGACCCATCAGCCGATAACGCGTGCCCTGCGGCGTTCCGGGAACTACGACGTGGTGGTCAGCGGTCACACGCATTCGGTTGTAGAGAAAGAGATTGGGAATACCCTGGCGGTCAATCCGGGAACTGCCCACGGATTCGATGAGGAAGCCACCGCAGTCCTGCTGGAAACCGAGTCCCGCGAACTGGAGATCGTTCGGCTGGATTGACAGTAGGCCAGGCAGACACGTTATTCCCGCCGCTACAGGCGTCCACCGCGATTTTCAAAAAGGGTGCTAGCCTGCATTTTTCACGAAAATTAATTCAGATTTCTTGTAATGCTCTGATATCCTGTGAGTTACAGTTATTTTTGACTACAAATGGCATACCAGGAGGTAGTGGACTGCGAAATGGTCCCGTATGCTGCGTTGAAGATGGAAATAGCGCACGCAACGTATCCATATACGTTTCGTTTGCGATTACCCCTTCGCCTTACCGACGAACCAATTTCTTGGTGAGATATGCAGGCTAGTTCTCCGGATTACCGCAGCCGCAGGACGATGCAGTCAGCGGCCGTCAGCCCAGGTTATTGCACACGGTTTTGGTGAAAGTCTGCGTGGTTCCCAGCCCGCCGATATCCGGGGTGCACACTTTCTCGTATTTCAGGGTTTCATAGACCGCGTTGCGGATGCGCGCGGCGATCTCCTCCTCTTCCAGGTGTTCCAGCATCATCAGCGAGGCGAAGATAAACGCGATCGGGTTGGCCTTGCCTTCCCCGGCGATATCGGGGGCTGAGCCGTGGACCGCCTCAAAAATGGCGGCATCATCCCCGATATTGGCGGCGCCTGTAACCCCGAGTCCACCGACCAGCCCGGAAGCCAGGTCCGAAAGAATATCACCGAACAGGTTGGTTGTGACGATCACGTCGAACCGGTAGGGGCGCATCACCATCTGCATCGCCATGTTATCGACAATCAGATCCTCAAATTCGATCTCGGGATAATCGGAGGCGATCTCCTGTCCCACCTCCAGGAACAGCCCGGTGGTCAGTTTCAGGATGTTGGCCTTGTGTACCAGCGTCACCTTCTTGCGGTTTTTTCGCTGGGCATATTCGAATGCCGCTCGGATGATCTTTTCGCTCGCCTCACGCGTGACCACGGCGATGCTTTCGGCGTGACCCTGTTCCGGTCCCACCCAGTGTTCTTTCCCGATATACAGGCCCTGGGTATTTTCGCGGAAAATGACCATATCCACATCCTTGTACGAAGATTTGATGTAAGGCAGGGTTTTGGCGGGCCGAATATTGCTGTAGAGCTGAAATTTCTGACGCAGCGCCACATTGACGGATCGAAATCCGGAGCCCACCGGGGTGGTAAGCGGCCCTTTCAACCCGATGCGGTATTTCTCGAGTGCGTCAATCGTCTCCTGCGGCAGGGGATCGTCGAGCTCGTTGTAGGCTTTGAGTCCGGCCGTGCAGCGGATCCAGTTGATATTTGCACCGGCCTCTTCCAGGATAGTGGTGACAGATTCAGTAATCTCGGGTCCGATACCGTCACCCGGAATCAGTACAACATCATGCATGGAGTGTTACATTTTCATTTGGGATGATAATTTATCAAGGGGTCGAGCGGGTGCGGCAAATTTAACAAGTTTTGCGGTTAATATCACGATATTGCTCTCGGATGGGATTTGGAGTGAAAGGTCCTCCGGCTGAAGCCGCTACTGAATTGTCAACACCGCCGATCCCTCGAAGTTGCCCTCGCGCAGGTCCTTCAGGGCAGTATTGGCCTCCTCGAGATCGTAGGTGGTAACGTTGCTCTGTACGGGAATGTTTGGTGCCAGCGAAAGGAACTCTTCCCCGTCGCGACGGGTGAGGTTGGCCACCGACTCGATGCTGCGTTCCTCCCAAAGGATCCGGTACGGGAAGGAGGGGATGTCGCTCATGTGGATGCCGGCGCAGACCACGGTACCGCCTTTTTTCAGTGTTTTCAGGGCCTCGGGAACCAGGGGACCGACCGGCGCAAAAATGATGGCGGCGTCGAGCTTCTCGGGGGGCTGTTCGTCGGATCCACCGACCCAGCGTGCTCCCCGATCCCGGGCGAACTGCTGGGTTTCGGTATCACCGGGGCGGGTAAAGGCGAACACCTCTTTCTGCTGATTGGCGGCCACCTGGGTGAGGATGTGGGCGGCGGAGCCAAAGCCGTAGAAGCCGAGTTTCCGGGCTTCCCCCGTTTTGCGAAGCGAGCGGTAGCCGATCAGCCCCGCACACAAGAGGGGGGCGGCCTGTTCGTCGGGATAATCGTCCGGAATATGGAAACAGAAATCGGCATCGGCCGCAGTGTACTCGGCAAATCCTCCGTTGATATCGTAGCCGGTGAAGCGGGCCTCGTTACACAGGTTCTCCTGATCACGACGGCAGAATTCGCATTCTCCGCACGTGTCACCGAGCCACGGCACCCCTACCTTGTCACCGGGCGAAAAACCGGTTACCTCCTCACCCACCGCCTCCACGGAACCGACGATCTGGTGACCCGGGATCAGCGGCAGGTTGGGATCATCCAGGTCGCCGTCGATGATGTGCAGGTCAGTCCGGCAAACCCCGCAGGTTCGCACCTTGATCAGCAACTGGTGGTCGCCAATCTCCGGTTTGGGAAGATCCTTCGGTACCAGCGGCTGCCCGGGCGTCTCAAATACCATTGCTCGCATGTTCGGTCTCCTTCCTGGGGTAATTCAACGTTTTTGCAGGTTCTCATCGACAAATAACAGCTCTGCGATCGATCTTGTTCAGGTCTTGCCGGGAAATTGGCGGCAGATAATCTCAAAACAAGCGGCGCCGGCTGTTAAACCGGTGGTCCAGGCTGTGTTTGCCGGGTCCGATGAAGAGCATACTCAAAAAAACGATCGCCATCTTCATCGGGTGTGCCACTTCGGGGTAACCGGCTCCCTGGCCGATTTTGGACGCCATTGCCACCAGCATGGTGATGGTCAGTAGGGCCAGCACGGGCCGGTAGAAAAGCCCCAGTATCAAAAAGACCCCGCCGAACAGTTCCGTTACCCCCGCCAGGAAGCCAAAAAACATCGGGGCCGCGTCGATACCAACATACTGCATCGCCATGCCGTAGGTTGTCCAGGTTTCCA
>JAWVZC010000378.1:0-4161 GCA_033722415.1 Balneolaceae bacterium
GGTGGAAGCCACCCGGAAACAGCTTGCCTCCCGGCAATTCAGTTTTGCGCCAACGATCAACCTGTTCGGCAGTTACGAGTGGAACGACGATGTGTTGCTGGGTACCGGGTCTTCCAACTACCTGGTCGGGGCCACCCTCAAGTGGAACCTGTTCAGCGGATACAAAAATATCAGTGCGATGGAGCAGTCACGCGCCCAGCTGTCCAGGGCCAGATTGCAGTACCAGGATCGCATATTGCAGAACCGGGTGGAGATCCAGTCGTCAGCTCGCACCCTGGAAAGTGCGCGTGAGCAGGTTGAGGTTGCCCGATCGACGGTGGAACAGGCGGCCGAAAGCTACCGAATACGCCGTAACCGATATGAGCAGGGTATGGAGCGGGTTAGCGACCTGCTGATGTCTGAAGCGACACTGGCGGAGTCAAAACTTCAACTCGCCTCGGCGATATTCAAATTCAACCTGCAGGCAGCCCGCCTCGAATTTCTGCTCGAAAAGGATCTTACCCCGTGAGCAAAAAAAGAATTATGAGTGTATTTAATGAAAAAACAAATCCTTCAAACATCATGAAATATCGACAATTACTATTTACTGCAGTTCTGATAATGGCTGGTTCCTGGTTCCTGAGTTCCTGTTCAGGCGATACCAGCGGTCAGAATGTGGAGTCGCCATCCGTATCGGCGGAGGTATCCGAAGCTCGAATGACCGAGGTACCGAAAACATACCGGTTTACAGGCACGGTAGCGGGTGACGAGCGTATCAACCTGAGCACCAAGGTAATGGGGTATGTATCCGAATTAAATGCAGATCTGGGTGATGCCGTCGCCAGGGGAGATGTTCTCCTGAGAATCAAGAATGATAACCTGCTAGCGCAACGCCGTCAGGTGGAGGCCAATCTGGCGGAAGCCCGGGCGGCCCTGAAGAACACTCAAACCAATTACAACCGTATCAAGGCCCTGTTCGAAGACAGCAGCGCCACCCAAAAAGAGGTGGATGACATCACCACCCAGCTGGAGTCGGCGAGTGCCCGGGTCCAGGCGCTGGAGAGCAAGCTGGCGGAAGTAAGGGATCTCATTGCATACTCGGTTATCGAGTCTCCGATTAATGGGTATGTCGTGCAAAAAATGGTGAACCAGGGAGACATGGCTTCGCCCGGGCAGCCCCTGCTCGCGGTTGAGGAGGTCGACAACCTGGAGGTGCTCGTCTCTGTGCCGGCATCGCAGATCGGTCTCTTTTCCGCCGGCGATACGCTGGATCTGTACATCGGTTCGGTGCGGGAGTATCT
Organism: Balneolaceae bacterium; assembly: GCA_033722415.1. Lineage (GTDB taxonomy): Bacteria > Bacteroidota > Rhodothermia > Balneolales > Balneolaceae > JAMQKA01. The sequence goes on from JAWVZC010000378.1 coordinate 1,281, forward strand.
CGCCGGAACCGTTCGTTCGGTGAATCCCTCGGCCGATATGAGAAGCCGTCAATTTGAAGTGAAGGTCTCCATCCCGGCAGAAACAGTAACTGGTACAAGGGTTAAACCCGGGATGTTCGCGGATGTAATGCTAAAAAAGGGTACGGAATCGATATTAACCGTTCCCGAAGATGCACTCGTGAGGAAGGGACAGTTAACCGGGTTGTACACCCTGAACAGCAATGATGAGCTGCTGCTTCGGTGGGTCACAACCGGCCACAGAGTGGAAGATCAGCAGGTGGAAATTCTTTCCGGTATCAGCGAAGGAGAACGATTTGTTATTGCGGGAGACCGGAAATACCGCGAGGGACAACAGGTAACCATTCAATAAATTCAGCATCATGAAGACTGGAATAGCAGGCAAGATTGCCGGTGCTTTTATCAATTCGAAGCTGACCCCGCTGCTGATGGCGGCATTCCTGGGGATCGGCATTTACGGGGCTCTCCTGACCCCGCGTGAGGAGGAACCCCAGATCGATGTGCCGACCGCGGATATTATGCTGGCCTATCCCGGGGCGGGATCGGAAGAAGTGGAAAACCGGGTGGCGATACCGGTGGAAAAGATCGTCTCCAACATTGCGGGCGTCGAGTATGTCTACTCCACCTCAATGCCGGGACAGGCACTCGTGACGGTACAGTTTTACGTCGGCGAAAACGTGGAAAACAGCCTGGTAAAGCTCTACAATGAGCTTATCAAAAATATGGATCGGATGCCCCCTTCGGTTAGCCAGCCGCTGGTCAAGACGCGATCGATTGACGACGTACCGATTATGGCCCTGACCCTCTGGAGCCGGTCGCACAGTGATTTTGAGATCCGCCGCGTGGCCGAAGAGCTGGACAAGGAGATTAAAAAAATCAGGGACGTGGCAGCCACCAACCTTACCGGCGGGAGAAATCGTACCGTGCGGGTAATGCTCGATAAAAACGCGATGGCAGCTCACCAGGTGGACCCCCTGGTAATCACTCAACAGATTCAATCGGCGAACAGCCAGGTTCAGTCCGGGTCATTCAGCAAGGGCGACTCCGAATTCCTGGTACAGGCGGGCAGCTTCCTGGAGTCGGCCGATGAAATTCGCAACCTGGTGGTGGGGGTCCGGCAGGGAAAACCGGTCTACCTCCACGATGTGGCTGATATCGTCGACGGCCCGGAAGAACCCGCCGAGTATGTCTCTTTCGGCGTGGGAGCGGCCGGTACCGACGAGTTTGAAGAGGCGGCCGGCAGCAGTTACCCGGCCGTGACGCTCGCCATAGGAAAACGGCAGGGTACCGACGCCATGCGGATTGCCGATGAAGTGCTCGCAAAACTGGACCGGCTGCAGGGTACCCTGGTACCCTCGGATATCGAGGTTACCGTGACCCGGAATTACGGACAAACCGCCTCTGACAAGGTGGCCGAACTGATGAAACACCTGTTTGGTGCCATCATCGCCGTGACCATCGTTGTGGCTATTTCGATGGGCTGGCGGGGCGGACTCGTGGTATTTGCCTCGGTCCCGATCACCTTTGCCCTGACACTGTTCGTGTACTACATGTACGGGTACACCCTCAACCGGATAACGCTGTTTGCCCTGATATTTGTCACCGGTATTGTGGTGGACGACTCGATCATTATTGCCGAGAATATGCACCGCCACTTCAAGATGCGGAAACTGCCGTTCATGCAGGCGGCCCTGACATCGATCAACGAGGTGGGCAACCCTACCATACTGGCCACGTTTACCGTCATCGCAGCGGTACTTCCGATGGCATTTGTCTCCGGGCTGATGGGGCCCTACATGAGCCCGATGCCGATCGGGGCTACAATGGCCATGATATTTTCCCTGCTGGTGGCGCTGGTGATAACACCCTGGCTGGCCTTCAAGTTTTTGAAGAGCGAGAGCGAAAAAGCGGAAGCGGCCGGTACGCAGGAGGAGTACCGGCTGGAGGAAACGCTGCTATACAGGGTGTACAAGAAAGTGATGGATCCCCTGCTGGAGAGCACGTGGAAACGCTGGGGCTTTATCGGCGGGGTAACCGCCCTGCTGCTGGCGTCGATGCTGCTGTTTTATTTCAAGCTGGTGGAGGTCAAGATGCTGCCGTTCGATAACAAGAATGAAGTGCAGGTGATCATCGACACCCCGGAGGGCACCACGCTGGAACGCACCAACGCCGTCGCACGGGAGATCGCACTGGGGCTCAAGGACCTCCCGGAACTTCGCAACTACCAGGTCTACTCCGGGACCTCGGCACCGATCAACTTCAACGGACTGGTTCGGCACTACGACCTTCGCAGCGGACCCAACGTGGCCGATATACAGCTCAACCTGGAATCCAAGCATGAACGCTCCGACCAGAGTCATGCCATCGCCAAGCGGATACGGCCCACGGTGGATGCCATCGCCTCGCGCTACGGGGCCAATGCCAAGGTGGTGGAGGTGCCGCCCGGGCCGCCGGTACTCTCAACCCTGGTAGCTGAAATCTACGGGCCCGATTACCAGAAGCAGAAAGAGATCGCTCGTGAGGTGCGCGAAATGTTCGCAGGAACTGAGGGCGTGGTGGATGTGGACTGGATGATGGAGGATCCGCATACCGAGTACAATTTCAGAGTCGACAAAGACAAGGCGGCCCTGCGTGGCGTATCCACGGGACAGCTCGTCAAGGTGGTGAATATGGCACTGCGCGGGCAGGATGTATCCCATCTCTACCAGGAGAATGAGGTGCAGCCGGTACCGATACGCCTGCAGCTGCCCGAACAGGATCGATCCGGCATCGAAGAATTAAAGAAGATCTACCTGAGGGGCGCCGGCGGAGAGATGTTCCCCGTGGCCGACCTGGTGGACGTACAGGAACAGGTACAGGATCA
>JAWVZC010000379.1:0-4139 GCA_033722415.1 Balneolaceae bacterium
CCCGGAATCCGTTCTTTTCCAGTTTTTTACGCAACAGCTTGATGTGGGTTGACTTACCGCTTCCGTCGATACCTTCAAACGTGATGAACACAGTATTACGTTGTTTCATTAAAAAAAGTCATCCTGAAAGTACTTCAGGATGACCAGAAAGAAAAATGAATACCTGTGACCATGCAGTGTTGGGTGATCAGAACTCATCCGAAAACTCCGGCGGTTCTTTATCGAGCGCAATTGCCAGTGCCAGGTAAACCAGCAGCGAAGTACCCGATCCGGCAAAAAAGGTGATTACGAAGAGAAGTCGTATCACGGTGGAACTAATCCCAAAATACTTTGCCAGGCCGCCGCAGACCCCGGCCCACTTTTTGTCGCTGCGCGATTTATACAGTTTCTTGGAGTGGCGAAATGCGTATGCATCGACATCGAAATTGCGGCTTTTCCCCTTTCGGTGCCTGCTGCCTCGTTTCGACTTTCCGTCAAGATCGTTGTTGAGGCCAAACTCCTCTTCTGCTTCGCGTTCCGTCTCTTCATCATATTCGTAGTCGAAATCGAACTCCTCGAACTCTTTTTTACTGCTGCTCTTCTTTTTCGACTTCTCTTTCTCTTTCTTGCGATCTCCCACCAGGAAGCCGAAACCGATGAACGTTACCAGCACCCCGCCAACCAGGGGTAGGACCTCCATGATACCGGAAAGATCCGGTCCGATACCGAGACCGAGTGTTTGAATCAGATAGATCATCCCGACGAAAAACATCGCAATACCGGCAATGGTTGAAACATTCCAGATATTCGTATTCGCTTTCTTTTCCTCTTCCAGGAACTCCTGCATGGTATTGCGGAGCTCCTGGTCATCAAAATCGGTAAGGGAATCGAGATTCTGTTGTGTAAACCGTTCTTTTGTTCTGTTTGCCATATCTTTTTCCTCCTTCAGCCATCCATTACGTGGTCACCGGCGCTATTGTTACAACGACACCGGATAACGGCATATCAACCGGCAGATCGTCTTTCCTGCGTTACCGGAGAACCCGAATTTTATGCTAATCCTTCTGGAACCCGGGTAATTCCACCCGCACCAGCTGCAGGCGTGCTCCTGTCAAACTTCTCTGATTGAAATATAGATGCTGAGCGGCGTATTGGCAACGGGTGAAGTAACGTTACGCTTTTTCCCTCTTCTCCCTAATGGCTGGCTGCCCACTTATCGTCGCGCCCCATTTATGCAGATCTGCTGAAGGTCCGTCCAAATACGCACGGCAGTGGTGTACAAAGAATTATTTTACAAGAAATTCCAGTGCTACTGTGATCTATCAACAAATCATTATCCCGGCCTGATAATTCGTTGCTGTGTAACTATTGCCGAAAGCGGTATATCGAAACTCTCGGTGGGAATTTCTTTCACCACGCACTCATCGAAACAGAGACCGATCGTCGGGCAGTCTACCCTTGAAAGGAAGCGGTCGTAAAACCCCTTGCCGTACCCGATCCGGTTGCACTGCAGGTCGCCCCCCACCATTGGCACAATCACCAGGTCGAGCGTTTTCGGTTCCACGTTTCTTCCGCCATTGGGCTCTTTGACACCCCACCTGTTTTTTTCGAGGCTGTCAATAGACTGTAATTCCACATGTTCGAGCTCCATATCCTCAATAATGGTGACCGGAACCACTACCCTTTTGTTTGATGCCAGCAGCCACCTGAGCAAAAGGTGGGTGTCCACCTCACGCCGTTCATTCATGGATACATAACAGTGGACGGTCCGGGCATTGCGTATCTCAGGTAGTTCTTGCAGGCGGGCGACAATCTCTTCGGAAGCGTCCCGGTACTTCGCCTCCGTCAGAGAATTGCGCTGCTCCAGCAGCTGTGCTCTCAGTCTTTCCTTTTCCCTGTTGGCACCCATCCCCGATTCTGCTAAATGTAGATCAATTTGTGGTGGTCAAAGTTTTCATCTTCCTCCAGTTCGGCCAGCAGCTGATCCCAGATGTCGATTCCATACTTATTCATAAAGTAGATGAACGAAACAGTCCGCTCCTGCAATTCCCCCCCGGGAAACAGGTTCGCCTTGATTTTTCGGATCCGCTTCAGCTGGGTCTCCTCCTGCTGTTTGACCGACCGGTATACTTTCCCCTTCAGCTTGTCCAGTTCCCCGAAATAGACGGCTGTGGCCTTCCCTGCCGCCCCCTCAAGGGTGGAGTCGATCTCTTTCACCCGGTCTTTCCCCTGGTCCGATATTTCTCCCACCTTTTGTTTCCAATCCCGAAAGATGGCTTCAATATCGTGCTGTTCGGACTGATCGACATATTCCGATTCCAGATCTTCGATCCGGTTGTTGTACTCACCGAATTCGAAGGGCAGCTCGCCCAGTATACGATCGATGGCCGGTTCCACGATGGTTGCGCTCAATCGCGGAAATATGACCGGCATCCGCCGTTTGAACACCTGGTACATTGTCTTCATCTGACCGTAGTAAGCCAGTTCTCCGGGCCCGGCCACGTACCCGAGGGTTGGTACCATCAGGTCCTGCAAAATAGGGCGCAGAAATACGTTGGGAGAAAAGCGTTCCGGTTCTGTATCGATCAATTCAACCAGCTGTTCGGTAGTCCATTCCCTGCCGCCGTCCGTTTTCCATCGATCTCCGTTACGCATAATTTTGGTACGTCCCTGCCGGTCATCGAGGAAGAAAAGATTGGAATCGTAGATTGTGGCCTGCCGGTGAAACTGCTCTTCCAGCACGGTCGACTGCTGCTCAAGGTTCCTGCGGATACGGTCGGCTTGCCGGATTGCCACCTTCAAGCAGCCGCGTGCCTTCTCTTTGATCGGCCGGCAGTTGCTGCCCGCAAGAATCAGCCCGTGTCGGGAAAACAGTCGGGAAATCAGCTGCCCGAAAGCGGTATCAAATCGTTTCTCCCCGGAATAGGTCCTGTTCAGCAGTTTCCACAGTTGGCCGGTAAAATCGGTCTCGAAAAGCCCGTCACGAATCTGCTCCTTGAAATCAAGGAAGGTACTGTCCAGGGTAAGTTCGGCTACGGGCGGGTATGAATCCCGTTTGTAATCCAGTGAAAATGTCTGCAGCTCATCGCGGTCCAGCAGGTTGACCTGTTTCACTTCGTCATAATCATGGTCTTCATCAGCCAGCCAGAACACCGGTACCACCGGGCGATCCAGTTCCCGCTCCAGTTTCGCGGCCAGGTGGATGGTGGTGACCGTTTTCAAAACGGTGTACAGCGGGCCTCCGAAGATGCCCAGCTGCTGTCCGGTTACCAATGCAAGCGCCTTTTCACCTCTGAGCCGCTCAATATTATGTAATGCGTTTTCATGCAGGTTAAACCGCTTGTTAAAGGTGGCCAGCAGCTCAGCCATGGTATCCCGATCCTGCGGTACCGTTACCGAATCTGCATGTTGTCTGATCGCTTCTGCGGCAAAGGGGTTGGCCGAATAAAACCGGGAGAGTTTGTCATAATTTGTTACATAGGTTCTGAAGAGATCGGAGAACGGGAGCTGGGTGAAGGAATAATTTTGTAACTGCAAATGCTATCCTTTTAGCTTTTTTATCTCGTCCCGGAGACGGGCGGCTTTTTCGTAATTTTCGGTGTCTATGGCTGTTTGAAGTTCATTTTCAAGCTTTTCCAGTTTGGTCATTTCGCTGGCCGGTTTCTCCTCCTGCAGGGATGAGAGTTCACCTTCGCCTCCTTCCGATTCCGATACAATTCCGGCTTCCTCCAGGATCCCTTCGGCCACGTAGATTGAGGCATCAAAGCGAATAGCCAGGGCGATGGCGTCACTGGGACGGGCATCCAGCTCCAGCTGTTCCCCGTTCCTGTTATAGATGATTTGAGCATAAAACGTACCCTCGCTCAGGTCGTTAATAAATACCTGTTCCATTTCAGCACCGAAACTCTTGATGACATTCTTCAGCAGGTCGTGGGTCATCGGGCGCGGCGGTTTGATATGCTCCAGTTCAAGAGCAATGGCCTGAGCCTCGAACGTTCCTATGATAATCGGCAACCGCCTGTTCCCATGAACTTCATTTAGTATCAGCGCATACGCCCCACCGCTGCTTGGACTTGTTGAAAGTCCCAGTATTTCCATTTTGATTTTATTCAATGGTAACTAATAGTTTGGGTTGATAACTGCGGTTTTGTTGCCGTCTA
>JAWVZC010000380.1:0-4134 GCA_033722415.1 Balneolaceae bacterium
AGTTAATGCTTGGTGAGTCGGGAGGGGATCGAACCCTCGACCCACGGCTTAAAAGGCCGTTGCTCTACCATCTGAGCTACCGACTCTCTGTCTCAAAAACAGATTCCAAATATACGGGTTTCAATAAAATAATATCAAACCGAATTTACATAAACTTCCCCGGTTCAGACCGTGTCGTGTGGAAATCAACCGGCCGGTGGCAGGATCTTTGAGCAGGAAACCGGCTGTCCCCGAGAACGACCGGCGTCCACCGGGATAATAACCTTCAGAACAAAATTATATTGCAGTTGTATAACACAGGTTATATCCTGAAAGACAAAACAGACTCTATGGTTTTTGCACCCGCAGTCGTAGTAACACGATCAGAATATTTGTTCAAAAAAAAGAGGGAGCTGATTACGATGAAATGGAATGTGTATTTCCTGTCGATTTTACTGCTTGTTTGTGCTCGTGCAGCAGGAGCGGGTGCGCAGCCATTTACCGCTGACAGCACGGAACTGCAGGCGTTTATGGATGGTTTGATCGAATCCCATATGGAGCGGGAACATATCGCCGGGGCCGTGCTTCTGATCACGCGGAACGGGCGGGCGCTGCTGCAGAAAGGGTACGGCTATGCCGATCAGGAAGACCGGGTTCCCGTGGATCCGGGCCGCACTCTGTTCCGAATCGGGTCGATCTCAAAACTTTTTGTCTGGACGGCCGTCATGCAGCAGGTAGAGCGGGGGCGGCTGGATCTCAATGCCGATATTAACGAGTACCTGACGGAATTTGACATACCGGACACCTATCCCCAGCCGATTACCCTGAAACACCTGATGACCCATACCCCGGGTTTTGAAGACCGTGTGATAAACCTGTTCGCTCTCGATTCCAGCAGGGTAAAACCGCTCGGAGAGCTGCTGGCGGACGAGCTGCCCGCCCGTGTACGACCACCGGGACAATTTGCCTCCTACTCGAACCATGGTACGGCTCTGGCGGCATATATCGTGGAGCAGGTAAGCGGGCAGCCGTTTGTCGATTATGTGGAAGAGCAGATCTTCACCCCTCTTGGCATGCGGAAAGCCACCTTTCGGCAACCGGTTCCCGCCCGCTTACGTCCAGACCTATCGAACGGCTATGCGTATGAAAACGGGGTATATGTCGAAAAACCGTTCGAATATGTGCCACTGGCCCCGGCCGGGGCCGCCAGCAGTACGGCCGAAGACCTGCTGCCGTTTATGCAGGCTCATTTGAATCTGGGGCAGTACAACGGGTATACCCTGCTCGACAGCACCACCGCCCGATACATGCACTCACCGGCCTTCCGGCACGCCGAGCAGCTGAACCCGATGCTCTACGGGTTTATCGACATGAGCCAGAACGGGGTGCGGATACACGGCCACGGGGGCGATACGTTCTGGTTTCATTCGATGCTGGCCCTGTTTCCGGATCATGACCTGGGATTCTTCCTCTCCTTCAACAGTGAAAACGGGGGCGGAATAACCGGCGATATCCTGGAATCGTTTGTGGATCGATACTTCCCGGAGGAGACCTTACAGGGCGATACATTCTCCCATGACCGGTCCTACCTCCAGCGGTTTGAAGGGGCCTACAGAAGTAACCGTCATCCCTATACCCGCTTAACCCGGTTGATGGCCCTGATGAATCAGACCACGGTGACGGTAACGGAGGATGGAATGCTAAAGACGATGAACGGGCAAGAGGGAGAGCTCTGGATCCCTGTCAATACCCTGACGTTTCGGAAACAGCACAGTTCCGAGAAAATGGCGTTCCAGGAGAACAGCAGCGGGCGAATTACGCACCTCTACCGGGGGGATCTGCCGGTTATCGCGTTCAAAAAAATCTCCTTCATCTCCAGCCGCAGGCTGCATGTTTCCCTCTTCCTGATTTCGACACTTGTATTTTTATTCACCCTGGTCTACTGGCCGTCCGCCTACCTCATCCGCCGGAGTTACCGCTCGGGACTGCTGACAAAAACCCCGCTGCCACTGTATGTCAAGGTGTCGTATTGGGTGAACTGTCTGCTGCTTGTTGCGTTCTGTTTGGGGATGGCACTGTCCATTACCGGACCGGAGGCGATTGTCTACGGGATCTCTCCGGTCATCAAATTGTTGCTGATTTTACCGCTTATCTCCTTGCCCCTTACCCTGTATACCGTATATCTCGCCGTGCAGGCCTGGAAAGAGCATATGTCCGGTATCTGGAGCCGGTTGGCAGTGTTGCTGCTGGCCATCGCTTTTTTGGGGATCCACTGGCAGCTTTACTACTGGAACCTGCTTGGCTTCCAGTATTGAAAAAAAACAGATTTTTATCACTTACAACCAGCTCAGCACATCATCGCCCGGGTGGTCCACCTTTACATAATGTTCAAATATTTCACTCAGGCTCGAATCCTTCTGAAGCTCTTTGCGCGTTTCGGAATCCAGATAGGCGATCACTTCTCCCTCATGCAGGATGGCGATATCATCACACAGGTTTTCAACAATCTCCAGGATATGGCTGGTGATAATGATGCTGATCCCATTCTCTTTCAATTTTCGAAGTATCGTTTTCATGCGTCCGATGGAGATCACGTCCACGCTTTCAAACGGTTCATCCAGGAAGAGGATTTTCGGTTGCGAAAGTACGGCGGCACAGAACGAAAGTTTTTTACGGCTGCCGGATGAGAGCTTGCTGATTTTAGCGTACTGGAACTCCTCTATTCCGAGATAACTCAGCAGAGCGGTGATTTTGTCCTGCCGGTGTTCCTCCGGGATTCCGTACATGTCGCACACGTAAGTGAGGAAGTCGTAGCTGGAGAAGTGCTCAAACAGCAGGGGCGGCTGCATTACCGACGCCGTTCGGCTCTTGATCACCGATTCATTCTCCTCGCTGAAGTTCAGCCCGTCCACATACACCGAACCGTCGTCGTAGCCGAGAATGCCCGTGAGTATACCGATCAGGGTGCTTTTGCCCGCCCCGTTGGGTCCGATGAGACCAAAGATGGAGCCTTCCGGAATCTCCAGATTCAGGCCGTTAATGACGGGATTGCCGTTGTACTTTTTTACCAGTCCTATGACCTCTATGATGTGATCCATATTTTGTCCAGAATATTATTTTTAAAGGCGTTTACCATTACCTGCATGTTGAGCCAAAGGTAGGTGCCGATGGCCAGAATCAAACCCAGCATCACCCAGCGCCGGTAGATATTGAACTCCCCGATCGGTATGAATATGGCGTACCCCAGGGCAAACATCAGGAAGGTCATCAAAAAGGTTACCTTCTGGGGAATAATCGGGTGTTTAAAGCTGAAGGAACTGTAACTGACCTGTTTGTAGTAGTTAAACGATGTGAACAGAAATACCAGCATAAAGCAGAGAAAAAAGAAGGTGTTGCCGATATAGATATCGATTACTTCACCCAGTTGCGGCAGGTAGATCAGCTCGGCAGTGGTGATCATGTAAAAGATAACGAGCGGAACGGTAATAATACCCAGGAACCGTTCTTTCAGCTGTTTTTCGAATGAAACGGGAAATTGCCGGTGCAGCAGGAATTCGCGCTTCTCGTACCCGAACATATTGGCCATGCCGATCGCCAGCAGTGCCACGGGAACAGCCGCCAGCATGGTGGGTATCAGTACCATGGTAAGCCAACTCTGTTCAAGATGCAGCAGAATCGGGATATAGATGGTGGGTACAATGACCAGGGTAAGCAGAAACACGCGGTTATACGGGTGGATAATGATGTAATAATAGAATTTTCCCGCATTATACCCGAGCCACCGTTTCAGAAATGCCCAGAGCGGGCTCCGCTGCTGCTTGGCTTCCTGGGCGGCCGGCGTCTGCAGGCCCTCTTTTGTCTTGTAGTAGTGATCCCGGAAAATCAGAAAGATCAGCAGGGAGGCGAACCCGTATATGGCGGCGGCGGTTGCCAGGTTGTATTCTGCTGTTGCAGAAGCCATCATCAAACCACCCGGAAAGTAGGTTAGTATCTCGATCATGCTCTGAATATCGGGCAGGAACCGTGATAGCATAATTGCAGGATTCCGGGCGATCACGGCAAGGGCGGTAATCGTTCCGAAAAGCAGGAAAAGCCCGCTGAATACCACCAGCTTGAACCGCTTTTCGATTAGGTGCAGAAACCGGTGCTTGATGG
>JAWVZC010000381.1:0-4132 GCA_033722415.1 Balneolaceae bacterium
AGCTGAAAAATATCATTCATTAATCAAAAATTTGAATGTAAAATGCTAGTATCGTTTCCTGAAATCCATGCCCCACATCAGTTTGTTACGTAGTGTTTCAAAATAACTTTGGTCGGGCAACTCAATCAGGTCGATTGTAAAGTTGGATCGCCTGATGGCCACCTGGAATGGGTATTCGGTTATTTCGTAAATTTCCCCGTCATAGGAAAAGAGTACGTCGTGTTGCTGCTTTTCGATGGTGATTTTCAGCGATTTGTCGGATGGCAGCACCAGCGGTCGTGTCGTTAGGGTATGCGGGTTAATCGGGGTGAGCACCATCACGTCCGTATTGGGCATTACGATGGGTCCGCCGGATGAGAGGTTGTAGGCTGTGGAGCCGGTCGGGGAGGCGACGATAAGTCCGTCGGCCCAGTAGGTGTTGATGAACATCTGGTCGTATTCCGCTTCCACCGTAATCATCGATGTGGAATCCCGCTTCGAGAAAAGAAACTCGTTGAGGGCATGGTAGATCCGCCCGTTCCCGTCCTCGGCCTGCAGCAGATGGCGTTTGTCCAGGCGGAAATTGCTGGTTTTAATGCAGTCGAGCGCTTTTGTCAGGTTCTCTTTCTGGGTGTTGGCCATGAACCCGAGCCGGCCGCTGTTGACCCCCAGGATCGGCTTCTGGATATTCTTCATCAGCCGCGCGGTATATAACATGGTTCCGTCGCCGCCCATGGCGATTATGATATCCGCCTGATTGATCGCTTCCTCCTCCGAATCCACAACCACGGCCGAGGCATGGCCGGAAGCGTCGTACAAGCTGTTGAGGTCGCTGTTAAAGTAGATCTCGACCCCCTGCTCATCAGCCCAGTCGAGGGCTGAGAGGAACGGCTCTTTTACCGAATATTTCTGTGGGTTCGCAACAATCGCCAGTTTCATACCTTCGCTACCGTAAAGTTAGGGGATTACAGCCGATCGATACCCGGCATGTCGGCCGAACGATAGTCGATCCACCAGGGGTACCGGTTGAAGTGCAGATTCGAAATCGGTTTTATCGATAGTACAGACTGTTCGATCGAGTAACGCATCAGCATATTCCGGGAAGACGGGGCCGCATGGCCGGGGTAGGCCGGGGTAAACGTTTCGGTGTACATCGCAGTGAGACGCGTGGGTGTGCGAATGCGGACGATATTCAGCTTCGGATCTCCATTCCAGTAGCCCGAGAGTTTTTGCAGCATCCAGCGCTGAAATATATCGCCGGGATAGCTGCTGTAGATGATGCCGGGCGGGTTGTCGACCGTGGAGGAAACCGTGTCGGTCAGTGAGGAAATATCCAAAACACCGGAGGGAAACTGCTGCAGAAACGGGGCCAACTGGAGGCCGGAAAGCCGGTTTTCCAGGTAACCCGCCGGAATCCCGGATTCGGGATTGTGAAGCAGGGTATAAACCGTGGAGCCACCGGGGAATCGCAGGGTATAATTTGAGATGTAGGCGGGGGAAAGGGTCCCCTCGTCGGTAAGCATGTTGTCGATCATTTCCGGTCCCATCTCCGGTATCACGTGGATGTCGCCGGCGCCCATTGACTTGAGCATGTTCGATTCATTCTCCTCTACAATCACGTCGATGCGATCCAGAACCGGTGGTTTGGTCCCCGGGTTGTAGTCGTCATATTTGGCAAATATATAGACCGAATCGCCCACCTGCTGTGAAAGTTCAAAAGGTCCGGAACCTACACCGGCAAAGTTACCGGGATTTTCGGTGACAGCCTCCCGGGGATAGATGGAAGCGTAGGGGGAGGCCAGCTTGTGCAGAAAATTGCGGTCCTGCTGTGCCAGATTGAATACGACGGTGGTGTCACTGGTTACCTGGATGCCGCTGACACCCTCCAGCTCACGAAAAGCGGGGTTTAAAATATTCCGTTGCTCGTTGAAATAGGGTTCGAACCCGTCAATATCCATAAAAAGCTCTGCGGCATGGGCAGGCACACTGTTTTCGGCCATGCGTTCGAAAGCGAACTTGACATCACGGGCTACCAGTTTCCGCCCCACCCCGCTGGAAAAGATGTTGTCATCATGGTAAAAGAGGTTATCCCTCAGGGTAAAGACGTAGGTGAGCGAGTCGCCGGTTACCTGCCACCGTTTGGCAATAGCCGGGGTGATTTCTCCGCTGCTGTCATATCGCACCAGTCCCTCGTACAGCAGCTGCAGCGTTCGTTTGGCGCTGTTGTTGTCCGCAAACAGGGGATCGAGTGTGGTAATGGGATGTATCTCCCCGACAACCATCTGTTTGAATTCGGCGGATATCTCATCCTCAGCTTTGGCGGTATCGGCCGGCTGGGCTGAAGGTCCGGGCGATTTGGGCGTGTCATTGATAACAATGGTTTCCGGTTGGCTGGCACAGCCGCCGAGCACAATGGCAACGGCGATGCCCGACAAGATGGCGTTTCGTAATGGTTTCATCTAAGAGGGATTAAATCCTGAAAATTAGGGTTGGATTGAATTGGAACTTGCCAATCCCGGAATCCGGTAAATGGTATTCCGGGGTCATGGTTCATTGTTCTGTTCAGTCCCTTTCAGTCCTTTTATGCCTTGAACGGCCTTTTCGCTCAACAAGTTCGTTTCATAACTTCGCACCCGGCCGATTTTACGCTGGTGCTGTTTCCGGGCAATGTTAATGAGTTCAACCATTAGCTGACGAATTGTGATGCCGGATTCTTTCCAAAGGTAAAAAGAGAAGGAGCCGGGTATGGTGTTGATTTCATTGAAATAGACCTGCCGGGTATCTTCGTTTACCAGGAAATCGAGCCGGGCCACCCCGGAGGCTCTGAATGTTTTAAAAATGGTGAGTGAGAGGTCCTGTATCCTGCCGGTCAGCTCATCCGGGATATCGGCCGGGATAACCCGGTCGGCCGAAGCCATCCCCTTGCCGGTCCCGCCGTCGCTCTGGTATTTATCCCTGAACGAGAGCGTCTCTTCCCGGCCGAGGGGACGTTCACACACGCTGGTTCGGGCCGCTTCCGGGTCGCCGAGCACAGAGCAGTTGATCTCCATCAGCGGGGATACCGCTTTTTCCACCAGGAGGTTGGCGTCATAGCGAAAGGCGGTCTCGACGGCGTCAATCAGCTCTTCTCTGCCGGCCGCTTTTTTAACGCCGATGCTGCTTCCCAGGTTCACCGGTTTAACAATAACGGGATAGCCGAACTCCTCGATTTGCCGGCATATCGACTCTTGCCGCTCCTCCCAGGTCGACTCGTAAAAATCGATACCATCCACGACGGGTATCTCATGGGCCCGGCAGAGCTCCTTGGCCTTTACCTTGTCCATACCCAGGCTTGAAGCCAGGATGCCGCTTCCCGCAAACGGAATGTTGTACATGTCACAGGTGCCCTGGAACGCCCCGTTTTCCCCCTCCGAACCGTGAAAGGCCGGTATGACGGCAAAGATGGGATGCTTCTTCCGGGAAGAAAACACCCCCTGTTTTTCGGTTTCCAGCAATACCGGTTTGCCCATCTCATTGTGCGAAAAGGTACAGGCCACGCATTCCTGCTGCAGCGTATCCAGCTCCTGGTAGTGTTCCAGTTCCAGCAGGTGCTCCCCCGTAAGCCACCGGCCCGATTTGGTGATATAGAGCGGTATCACCGTGTAATCGGTCTCTTCCAAGGCCGAAATAGCCTGCATGGCACTGAGTACGGATACTTCATGTTCCGGGGAAACGCCACCAAACGCAACGACAATATTTTTGCTCATGCTTTAGACGAATGTTTCAAGTACGATTCTTCGCTACAATGATAAGAAAAGATCACCTGAGATGTGAGCATTCTCAAAAAATGGCAGCGGTTTCATGGAACCTTCACAGTAATCGGTTACCCTTCCTATAGCCTGGAATTGATGGACACTCGTACAGCGATTTCAGTGCCACCGAAGGTTAGATTTTGATTCCATGAAGATCCCATTTGCTACCGGTGTACGACCGCTTTTTCTCTCAGCTTTTCTCCTGTCCGCGGCTTACGCTGTTAATGCCCAGCACCCGGGTGCAGAGTTCGGGTTGATGAACGGCATTTCTGTTAATGCACAAGACAGTTCGTACGCGCTGCGGCTGGGTTTCCGGCTGCAGTCGCAGGTAAAATCGACAATACCATTCCGGGGAGCAGTAA
>JAWVZC010000382.1:0-4112 GCA_033722415.1 Balneolaceae bacterium
GCCATCCGCGGGGACCGCTACAAGTATATCTACTACCACGGGGTGTGGGACCAGAACGAGCTGTACGACCTGCAGACCGACCCGAATGAGATGCACAACCTGGTGGATATGCCCGCCCACCAGGATCGGGTGAGGCGAATGCGGGAGCAGATGTTCGACATCTTCGAGGCCAACGGGGCCACCGACGTGCGGTTTCGCCGTCCGCCGGCCTTCCAGGCCAATGAACGGGAAATTCACCCGGAGTAATTCGATTCAAGCCAATTACAGGAAAAAGGGGATGGAATGACCAGGGGATTACAGAAATGCGTTCTGATATTGGTAACGGCGGCGGTTTTTTCGCCGGCCTGTTTGGGTCTGGTTGCTGCACAAGATAAAGGGTCCGGTAACCCGAATATTTTACTTATCGTAAGTGACGACCAGGGGTATCATGACGTTTCCTACTATGAAACCGAGGATATCCGTACCCCGAATATCGATATGATTGCATCAGAAGGAATGCGATTTGATAATTTTTATGCCAACAGCTCGGTCTGTTCTCCCACGCGGGCCGCGCTGCTTTCCGGCCGATACCAGGATTTCATCGGGGTGCCGGGAGTTATACGAACCCACGATGATAACAACTGGGGATATATGCATCCCGATGCGGTGCTGCTGCCTTCCGTACTGCAGCAACACGGGTACCACACCGCGTTGATCGGCAAGTGGCACTTGGGGTTGGAACCGCCGAATATACCCAATGAACGGGGATTCGATTACTTCCACGGATGGCTGGGTGATATGATGGATGACTACTGGGAGCACCGACGACACGGGATCAACTACATGCGGTTAAACAGGGCTACCATCGATCCTGAGGGGCACGCCACCGATCTTTTTACGGAGTGGTCGGTGGACTATATCAAGGAAATATCAGGCCGTGAGGCCCCCTTCTTTCTCTATCTTGCCTATAATGCACCCCACTTCCCGGTACAACCCCCGGAGGATTGGCTGAACAAGGTGAGGCAACGGGAACCGGGTATAGATGATACACGGGCCAGGCTGGTAGCCTTTATCGAGCATATGGATCACGGTATCGGGCAGGTTCTGCAAGCCCTTAAAAAGTCGGGACAATATGAAAACACGCTCATTATGTTCACCAGTGATAACGGCGGTCACGGCCCAAGTATGGCGGATAACGGTCCGACCCGCGGGGCCAAGCAGAGCATGTACGAGGGCGGGTTGCGGGTACCGGCCGCCATTAGCTGGCCCGGGCAGGTAGAACCGGGTTCACAAACCGATCGTATTGCACTGACAATGGATATTTTCCCCACTCTGTTTGATATCCTTGATATCAACTATGAAGGTCCGCTGGAAGGAAAAAGTTTTTGGCCCACCTTACACGGGGTGGATCAGCCCGAACGAACCGAACCGCTCTATTTTTCACGCAGGGAAGGCGGAACCCGGTATGGCGGTCTCACTATCCAGGCTGTACGCAAGGGGGATTGGAAACTGCTTCAGAATAGCCCGTTCAGCCCGCCGGAGCTCTACAATCTTGCCGAAGATCCGCTGGAACAGCATAATCTCATGGAACAGAACCCGGAGAAATACCGGGAAATGAACGCCATCATGATGAAGTTTATCCAGAAGGGCGGTGCGGTGCCCTGGCAAAAACCCGCATTCGATTAATCAATTGTTATCGGTGAATGGATAACCAACCAGAGGTAATTATGCGTAAAAAAATCATATTAGTCGCAATCGTGACAGCTTTTATTACCCTGGGGACGGACCAGGGAGTAGCCCAGCGCGAGGCTATGGATCAACCCAATATCGTAATCATTTTTGCCGATGATATGGGATACGGCGATGTGGGGGTCTACGGGCATCCCACGATTCAAACGCCCAATCTCGACAGGATGGCCCGCGAGGGGATGAAATTTACGCAGTTTTATACGGCCGCAGCCGTATGTACCCCCAGCCGGGCGGGACTGCTGACCGGCAGACTGCCCGTTCGCAACGGGATGATGAGCGGGGAGATGCGCGTACTGTTTCCTTTTTCCGCGAAAGGCCTGCCGCAGGATGAGATTACCATAGCCGAAGCATTAAAGGAACAGGGATATGCCACGGCGGCCGTAGGGAAATGGCATCTCGGTCACCTGGATCCTTATCTTCCAACCCAACATGGATTCGACAGTTACTACGGAATTCCGTACAGCAACGACATGGATCACGAAGATTGGCAACCGGTACCTCTGATGCGGGATGAGGAGATCATTGAACAGCCGGCACACCAGCCCACACTTACGCCCCGGTACACGAGTGAATCGCTTACGTTTATCCGGGAAAACAGGGACGAACCGTTTTTCCTCTACCTGGCCCATACATTTCCGCATGTGCCGCTTTTTGCTTCGGAAGAATTCAGAGGTACAAGCAGTCGCGGCCTGTATGGCGACGTGATCGAAGAGATTGACTGGAGTACCGGGGAGATCATGGACGAACTGGAGAAACTCGGGATTGCCGAAAATACGCTCGTCTTTTTTACCAGTGATAATGGACCCTGGTTGACCAAGGATGAGAATGGCGGATCGGCAGGCCTGCTGTATGACGGCAAGGGCACAACCTGGGAGGGGGGCATGCGCGTGCCGGCACTGGCCTGGTGGCCGGGAACCATACCGAAAGGAGTCGTAACCCAGGAACTGGGGACTACAATGGACCTGTTCAGCACGTCACTTTCGCTGGGCGGGGCAGAACTTCCGGCTGATCGCGTTATTGACGGGGTGGATCTCACCCCGGTGCTGACGGGAGAGGGCGGAAGCGTCCGAGAGTCGGTCTACTACTACCGGGAGGAGAAACTGTACGCCGTGCGGAAAGGGGCGTGGAAGGCGCACTTTATTACCCAGTCGGCCTATGTCGGTGATGAACCGCTGGAGCAGGATCCCCCGGAGCTCTACAACCTGGAAGTCGACCCCTCTGAGAGTTACAATATCGCAAAAAAACATCCCGACGTGTTGAAGGAGATCAGGAATATGGTGGAGGAGCATCGGCAAAATCTAACCCGTGGAGAAGATATGTTGGCGCCGGTCAGGGAAGGGGCCAACGTACCCTGGCACTGAGTTCAAAAATCGGTTGAAGCGGCAACAAATGGGTATGCAATTTACCCGGTTGGGGAATACCTGTGCTCGCAGTAAACAATCCGATAACATGTAACCAGAACCAGTAACACATAACACGTATCCAGAAATGCAGGAAATTCCTGCTGTCGTAAATTATGCCCCCGAAAAGGGAGCTGTTGAACTACTTGAAATACCTGTACCTGACATCAGGGAACGTGAGGTTCTGCTGGAGGTTGCCAAAGTGGGATGGGGCAGGGAACCGCTGGGTTTTTCTCTTGATCCACTGGTTCAAAAAAATGTTACGCTGCAGGGAAGTTTCAGTCACAACTGGTCCATATGGGAGCGTGTGATAGCGCTGATGGCATCAGGCAGGCTGGATGTAAAGCCGATCATAGGTGGGATCTGGCCGATTGAAGAGTGGCACGATGCGTTTGAAGCGATGAACGAAGGTTCCGTCGTAAAAAGTATATTAACACTGGGGTAGATATGCGTTTGCAGGATAAGGTGATCATCGTTACCGGAAGTACGATGGGTATCGGTAAGGCGATCGCCCGCCGGTGTGTCCGGGAAGGTGCACGGGTGGTTATTCACGGGCTGGAAAAAGATTGTGGGGAGGAACTGCAGGAGGAGCTGGGCAGGAAGAAAGCAGTATTGCAGATCGAGGATATCACCAATCCTGGCGCCCCCGAAAGGCTGGTTCTAACCGCACTGGATGCATTTGGTCAACTTGACGCCGTCGTAAATAATGCGGCGAAGGTTTCTCCCTCTGATATCGCAACCACGGACAGAAATTTTTTAAGCGATATCTTCCGTGTAAACAGTTTTGCGCCCTTCCTGCTGATCAAACAGGCACTGCCGCACCTGCGTGAGTCCGCCGGCAACGTACTCAATATCGGGTCGGTGAATGCCTGGAGCGGCGAGCCTAATCTGCTGGCTTACAGCATGAGCAAGGGAGCCCTGATGACCATGACGCGGAACCTCGGCGACGTGTTGATGCGGGAGCACGGCGTGCGGGTCAACGCC
>JAWVZC010000383.1:0-4084 GCA_033722415.1 Balneolaceae bacterium
AGCATCAGTATGGAGAGGATGAAAGTCACCGATAAAAAGGCAAAAATAACCTCTTTGACCGTCAGGTGTTCCCTGACGTGCATGATTTTGATCTTGATAAACGGGATCCCCAGGAACGTCAGGATAATAAACAGCAGCAGAATGATGCTGAACAGGGGGGAGAGTGAAAATTTCTGGGCGGCGATCTGGTCGGAACTGATAAAGCCCGCCAGCATCCAGTTGTGTTGATCCGAGATACGGATCGGGCGAAAATAGGCGACGTGCGGCAGGCCGCCGTACTGCATCTCCCTGAAGTAACTGGTACTTACCTGTTTGTCAGCGTCAAGGAGGGTGTCGAACGGAACTTTGACGCGGGATCCCGTGGGATGTGTTTCATGGAGCACGCGGTCCGGAGTGAATACGGCAAACTTTTCAAAATGGTCAAAACGCAAGAGATTCGTTACCAAGTTTTCTGCTGTAATCGAAAATTCATAATGCAGGGTGTCACCCGCATTCGTTATGTAGTCGGCCACATGGATACTGGGTCTTCCGTACTGCTTCTCCATTACGTGAATGTTGAACGAGTGGTCGGTGTGCCCGTGACTCTCCTCGAACGTTATGCTGTTGTTGAAATAGGAGGCGTTCCGCCTCAGCTCATTCATGTCGATGTGGGAATGTCCCTCCTGCGTTTCCCTGCGGTGTTGCTTCAGTGTGTACGCAGCAATGTTTTTTGCATTGTTGATCGTGCTGCCCAGCTTAGAGTTGATGTTCTGGGCAATTTTGTTCAGTACCCGCAGGTGCTGCTCATGCATCGTTTCCTCGTGGGAGGGAACGTAGACGAACAGGTAGTACGAAAATATCAGCAACAGGGAAATAACCGTGACAAACAGTATCGTGGTATTCCTCGCCCTGGGTGACGGTGCATTCCCTGCCATAATGACTCCCGGTAATTATTTTACTGATAAACCTAATAAAAACAGTAAACTAATGCCTGTTTATTTGCCGGAAAGGAAGGGGGATGGAACGATGGGGTAAGGGGCCTTTTTTCCAGGCGGGAGAATTGGCCGGAACTTGTCGTTTTCCGGGCAGATATTCTGTTCAACATTCCGATATGGGGCTATGCCTCGAGGTCGGACGTGCAGTGCGGGCAGCGTCTGGCCTCCGCGGGGATATCCGAGAAGCAGTAATTGCATTTTTTCACTGAAGGGAGAACAGGTTCCGGCTCCTCCTTCGGTCGTTTCAGCTTGTTGATATACCGGATAAGAATAAAAACGGCAAAGGCTACGATCAAAAAACCGAGAAGCGTGTTGACAAAAACGCCGTAATTGAGGGTGACGGCTCCGGCCTCGCGGGCGGCCGCCATGGTGGCATACGGAGGCGGGGTGGCTCCCTCCTTGAGCACAATGTAAAAATTGCTGAAATCCATGCCCCCCATCAACAGTCCCAGGGGCGGCATCAAAACGTCCTTGACAAGCGACTGCACCACACCGGTAAAAGCGGCTCCGATAATGATGCCCACCGCCATATCCACGACGTTCCCTTTAATGGCAAACTCCTTGAATTGCTTTAACATAGTCTTGACGAGGTGATTTGAGAATTTATAGAAAACAGGTCACGTGCGAGACCCGGCCGGTATAATCTAAGAAATTGTTGCACAGGTTATGCACACCGTGCCGGAGAAAATTAACGGTCAGGAATTATCGCCGTTATCTGTTCAAAATCGAGATACAGTTCCTCAATCTCTTCGCCCTCCTCGTCGAGTACCTCGATTCGGCCGATATGATCGTTAAACTCTATCGATCCCGCGTTAATTTGTTCGGTTACGCCGTTATCGAAGATAATTTTATACCGGTTCATGGCCCTTACTCTTCTTCATTTTCGCTGTGTTTAACCTTCTTGTCTCTCTCTGATTCCGGTTGCGGATCCCGTTTCTGTTCCTTTTTGTTGCGGTTTTGTTTCTCTTTGACGAGGTCCTCAACCCATTTCCCGGGAATCTCCTCTTTCTCAAGCAGCTCTTTAGCTACCTTGTCGAGAATATCACGATGTTCTTTGAGGGCATCTTCCGCTTTTTTGTAAGATTCTTCGAGTATTCGCCTTACTTCCTCGTCAATTTCCCGGGCGGTGCTGTCGCTGTACTCGCGCTGGCTGCCCATCTGTTCACCCAGGAATACCTGCTCACGCTGCCCCCCAAAGGCCATATGCCCGAATTTATCGCTCATGCCCCAGTCCAGCACCATCTTGCGGGCCAGTTTTGTGATCTCCTTAAGGTCGTTTTCGGCGCCGCTGGTGGAGGTATTGAAGATCAGGCTTTCGGCGGCACGTCCCCCCATCATCACGGCCATACGGTCCAGCATATACTTTTTCTGGTAGAGCAGTTTCTCTTTTTCGGGCAGCTGCATCGTTACCCCCATCGCCTTGCCGCGGGGGATAACCGTGACCTTGTGGATGGGGTCGGCATTGGGCATGGCGGCCGCCACCACGGCATGACCGGCCTCATGGTAGGCCAGCAGCTGTTTCTCCTCCTCCGACAGGCGCAGCCCCTCGCGTTTCAGGCCCATCATCACTTTGTCGCGCGCCTGGTCGATATCCTGCTGTTCAATCGCCTTTCGTTTCTCACGGGCGGCAATCAGAGCGGCCTCGTTCAGCAGATTTCGGAGATCGGCGCCACTGAACCCGGGAGTTGAGCGGGCAATCTCAGCCAGGTCGATATCGTCGCTCATCTTCTTGTTCTTGGCATGGATCTGCAGGATCTCCTCGCGATGTTCCTGGGTGGGCAGGTTAACTGTTATCTGCCGGTCGAAGCGACCGGGGCGCAGCAGGGCTTTGTCCAGGATGTCGGGGCGGTTGGTAGCGGCCATAACAATGACACCCTCGTTCGGTTCAAAACCGTCCAGTTCCGAAAGCATCTGGTTCAGGGTCTGCTCGCGCTCATCATGACCGCCCCCGAGCCCGGCCCCGCGCTTGCGGCCGATTGAATCGATCTCATCGATAAAGATGATGCTTGGAGCCTGCTCTTTCGCCTTGCCAAACATGTCGCGAACGCGCTTGGCGCCCACGCCTACGAACATCTCCATAAAGTCTGAGCCGGTAATGGTAAAGAAGGGGACCCCGGCTTCTCCCGCTACGGCGCGTGCCAGCAGGGTTTTCCCGGTGCCGGGCGGGCCGACCAGCAATACGCCCTTCGGAACTTCACCGCCCAGCGATTCAAATTTGTCGGGGTTTTTCAGGAACCCGATAATTTCGCGAAGTTCGGTTTTGGCACTTTTCAGCCCGGCTACATCATCGAAGGTGGTGTTCACGCTTTCGGCATCCTGCAGCTTGGCCTTGCTCTTTCCGATATTCATGAATGGCTGTCCCTGGGCACGCATCTGGCGGAAAAACTGCATGCCTATGAAGAAGAGAAAAATAAGCGGAATACCCCACAGCAGGATGGTCCACCAGTTAAAATCGCTTTGCGGCACCGCCGTTACCTTCACTTCGTTCTCCTCCAGCATGGCAAGCAGCTTGTCATCGCCCACGGAGGGAATATATGTGGTGAACTCGGAATACCTTGTTGTGTCGTTCTCCGATGCTTTGAGAGCTGTTTTCTGCCTGAGTTCACCCCGTATTTGGTCACCTTTCATGACCACTTCCTGTACATTGCCGGATTGTACCTGCTCACG
Source organism: Balneolaceae bacterium (assembly GCA_033722415.1). GTDB lineage: Bacteria > Bacteroidota > Rhodothermia > Balneolales > Balneolaceae > JAMQKA01. Next base: position 3,642 of record JAWVZC010000383.1, read on the forward strand.
GAAGCTGCTGTAATCGATGCTGGGGGGACCGCCAAAAATTCCGGATCCGCTGGAACTGAGCAGCCAGAACCCGAACAGAGCCGCGATGATCAACCAAAATACCATTCGCTGATTTCCGCCAGGAGTGCCAAATTGCGGGGGTTTCTTGTTTTCAGAATTCTTTTTCGGAGATTTCTCCTGTTCGTTTTCTGCCATAAATAGTGTTTAGACTGAAAAATGTATACGCGTTGAAATATGTAATAGAACAACGAGAAATGACAGGGCTTGCATTCCTTTCCCTGCAACGGTGACGAGTGAACTGTTATTCCAGTAAAAAGCCCCTGCGGCTATCAACCGTCAGGGGCTTAAGAGAGAGTTAATGCTTGGTGAGTCGGGAGGGGATCGAACCCTCGACCCACGGCTTAAAAGGCCGTTGCTCTACCATCTGAGCTACCGACTCTTCG
>JAWVZC010000384.1:0-4057 GCA_033722415.1 Balneolaceae bacterium
CGAGAAGATAGTACGGTATCCAGAAGAACAGAACAGAAGCAGGCCTTTTAATTTCCAACAGGAAAGGAGAGAAAAATGCACTGGTTTAATGGATTAGGCGGTCCGTGGATGATGGTTCTATGGTGGATTCTCATCATTGCCGTTACCGTGGCCGTGGTAAAATTTGTCCTGCCGGGGAACCGTCGGCCGCCCGAAAAATCGGCCCTGGAGATCCTCAAAGAGCGGTATGCCCGCGGCGAGATCGACAAGGAGGAGTTTGAACAGAAAAAGAGAGACCTGCTCGATTGACGGTTTCCTGAAATCGGAATTCCAAACTGGAAATTACGCAGTTACACCGAATGGATTTTATTGAACTCTACGGAGAATCGGCTAAAACCGCGCTCGGATTTTTCTGGAAGGCCGGCTGGGCCTTTGTACTCGGTTATTTTGTCAGCGGAATGATACAGGCGTTCGTCCCCAAAAGAGAGCTGACCAAATATATGGGATCGCCGGACCTGAAGAGCGTCTCCCTGTCCACGTTTTTCGGGGCGGCTTCCTCCTCCTGCTCCTTCGCCGCATTGGCGGCCGCCCGGTCCCTGGTTAAGAAGGGAGCCCATTTTGTTGCGGCTGTGGCTTTCATGTTTGCATCTACCAACCTGGTGATCGAGCTGGGAATCCTCATTCTCATTTTTCTGGGGTGGCAATTCCTGGCCGCCGAGATCATCGGCGGACTGATACTGATCGGCGTCAGCAGCCTGTTGATCCGGATCACCTATCCCGAAAGTTGGTTGGAGGCCGCCCGCCGCAAGGTGGAGAGCGAAGGGGGAGAGATGGAATCCGATTTTGACTGGAAAAAAAGGATCCGGAGCCGGAAGGGCTGGCAGCTGGTCGGCCACAAATTTGTCAACGACTGGAAGATGGCCTGGGAGGATATTTTGATCGGTTTCACCATCGCGGGGTTTGTAGCCGTGCTGGTCCCGGAGTCGTTCTGGACGGCCCTCTTCCTGGCCGACGCCCAGCACCTGCCCGGCTGGCTGGTGGCCTTGGAGAACGCCCTTGTGGCCCCTTTTGTGGCCGCGGCGACCTTCATCGGTTCGATGGGCAACATCCCGCTGGCCACCGTCCTGAACAGCAACGGCGTGCTCTTCGCCGGCATCATGGGATTCATTTATTCCGACCTGATGGTTCCCCCGCTCGTTCACATCAACGCCAAGTATTACGGTTGGCGCGTGGCCCTGTATATAGCCGGTATCATGTTTGTGAGTATCGTTGTTACCGCCCTCATCCTGAACGGCATGTTCGGCCTGCTGGATATTATTCCCGAAACCCGGAAAGAGGTGGCGAGTATCACGCAGTTTCAAATCGACTACACGTTCTGGATGAACATCGCGTTTACGCTGGTTGCCGCCTGGCTGGTAACGTTCCACCGGCAGTTTGTTGCGAAATACGGCATGAAGATGATGGATATGGAGGGGGGCGGCCCCTTTAAGAGGGGAGTGGTCTTTATTTTCATACTCCTGAATCTGCTGGGGATTGCCGCCTACTTTATCGCATGAGTAAGCCGGTTGTAATTTGAAAGGTACCCGGTCGCCCGCCGGAAGTCAGGCGGGGATCTATCGATGCGCCATCATCGAATCGTTTTTTTCGATCCCGAGCCGCTTGTCGATGCCGTATCACTTTGCCGGCCGGAGACGGGTGGTACGGCGGTCGGCGTACTGCGGATCAAACGGTGTTTCCCCGTGCCGTCTTTAGTGTTTTTACTCACAAGCGATGGCTCTTTTTTACTTACAACAAGGCAAATGATTTTGTCCATATTCCTTGTTACAAATATATCAACTTGAACGTTAATCTAATCAAAACAGGAGCAACTTAATGAGCTACTACATCAGCAAAAAAGTCGATTATTCTTTTGACGACGCGATTGCACATGTAACCGATGAATTGAAGGAGGAGGGATTCGGGGTGCTTACTGAGATCGACGTGAAGGAGACGCTCAAGAAAAAGCTGGACGTCGATTTCAAAAAATACAAGATCCTGGGGGCCTGTAATCCCAATTTTGCGTACCAGGCACTGCAGAAGGAGGATAAAATCGGCACGATGCTTCCCTGCAACGTGATTGTGGAAGAACATGAAGACGGGGACGTGGAAGTATCCGCCGTCAACCCGGTGGCATCCATGCAATCTGTGGACAACCAGGACTTGGCCGGGATCGCCGGGCAGGTAAACGACCGGCTCAAGAAAGTGATAGACCGGCTTTAGCCGTTACGTAAACGGAGGCTTGACCGGCTTATCCTGTCGCGGAGAGGATCGAATGTACGGCGACCTGTGATCCAAGGGTCACAGGGGAGGCAATCCATTGGGGGATTGTCCGACGCTATGAAGATACGGCCCGTACTTTCAATATTCGGGGATTGTAGACAGGGCAGGAGAATTCTGTATCGAAAATTCCGTATGCCCCTGACAAGACATTGTGCAAAATTAATTGTAATTTCCCGCTCCTGAAAACGAGCGACCGTTAACATTAATCTTAGCTTTCAAGAACAAAATGAGCGACAGCAATCCACTTCAAGAAACCCTGCAAAAATTTGACACCGGTACCGGTAAAGCCCATTTGTACAGCCTTCAGAAATTGGAGGATCTGGGATACGGTGATGTGAATCGCCTTCCGTTTACCATTAAGATATTGCTGGAGGCGGTATTGCGCGAGTATGACGGATATCTGGTGACGGATGAGGATATCAAGAGACTGGCCGACTATGACGCGAAGAACCCGGAGGGAGAGATCCCGTTCAAACCGTCGCGGGTGGTACTGCAGGATTTTACGGGGGTGCCCGCCGTGGTCGACCTGGCGGCGTTGCGCTCAGCCATGAATCGGATGGGGGGAGATCCCCAGTCGATCAATCCGCAGGTTCCGGTCGACCTGGTGATCGACCATTCGGTGCAGGTCGATATGTTCGGTCAGGAATATGCCTTCATGTACAATGTGGAGAAAGAATTTGAGCGCAATCGCGAACGCTATGAGTTTCTGAAGTGGGGGCAAAAAGCATTTGACAATTTCCGGGTGGTTCCGCCCGGTCGCGGTATTGTACACCAGGTAAACCTGGAATACCTGGCGCAGGGAGCTTTCACCAGGGAAGAGGAGAATGGCAACGTAATTGCCTATCCCGATACCCTGGTGGGGACCGACTCTCATACCACCATGATCAACGGCCTCGGCATCCTCGGCTGGGGTGTCGGCGGCATCGAAGCGGAAGCCGCCATGCTGGGTCAGCCGATTCACATGCTCGTGCCCCAGGTGGTGGGAATGAAATTGACCGGTAAGCTGCGAGAGGGGATCACCGCCACCGACCTGACGCTTACCGTTACGCAGATATTGCGCCGCCACGGAGTGGTTGGCAAATTTGTGGAATTTTACGGCGACGGCCTGGCCAATATGAGCCTGCCCGACCGCGCCACGATCGCCAACATGTCGCCGGAATACGGCGCCACAATGGGCTTTTTCCCGATGGACGAGGAGGCGATGCGTTACATGCGGCGAACCGGCCGACCGGAAGAGCATGTGCAGCTGGTAGAGCGATATATGAAAGAACAGGGCCTGTTCCGTACCGCCGATACGCCCGATCCTGAGTTTTCGGATACGCTGGAGTTGAATCTCGAGGAAGTGGAGACTTCCCTGGCAGGACCCAAGCGTCCACAGGACCGGATTACCCTTCCCAATATGAAGGAGACCTTTGAGAATTCCCTGACCAGCAACGATCCGACGATGGGCTTCAACCTGGCCCAGGAAAAGCTGGCCAACAAGGGGATATTCAAAAACGGGCAGGAAGTTGAGATGCATCACGGAGATGTGGTTATTGCTGCGATTACCAGCTGTACCAACACCTCCAATCCGAGCGTAATGCTCGGGGCGGGCATCGTAGCCAAGAAAGCATTGGAGAAGGGCTTGAGCGTTCCCCCTTACGTCAAAACCTCCCTGGCTCCCGGCTCTCGGGTGGTCACCGACTACCTGGAGGAAGCCGGCCTGACCGACTACCTGGACAAGCTGGGCTTCAATCTGGTCGGGTACGGATGCACCACC
>JAWVZC010000385.1:0-4037 GCA_033722415.1 Balneolaceae bacterium
CGGCATGACCAGGGTTGCAGTACCGGTGTGGAACTTTCCGGGCGGGAATTTCCGCTCGCTTTCACGCCTCCCCGTGACCATTTCGCATAATGGTGACTTGTGGTATCACTCTCTTCCTTTTTCCAGTTCCGGCCAGTTGTCGATGTGGTCATCGATCCATTTAACCTCAAAGCCCTCGCGCTCCAGAAGTGCCGCCGATACCGACGCCCGGGCACCCGAAAGGCAGTGCACCAGCAGGGTGCGATCTTTCGGGAGGTCGTCAAGCCGCTCAAGCAGCCGGGTATGCGCGATATTAATCGCCCCTTCGATATGTTTTTCATCATATTCCGAGGCTTTGCGGACATCAAGCAGAGCAACCTCGCCGGTGGCGACCAACTTACCGGTTTCCTTAAAATTGATACTGTCGATGCGTTCAAGCTGTTCTCCGCGATCGTGGAAGGCAGCCAGGTCGGCCGGCGTAATGTATCCGACAATATTGTCCAGGCCTATGCGTACCAGGTCACGAACGGCTTCTTCCACGCGGTTTTCATTGATTACCAGGTAAATCTGTTCCTCCTCACGGATAAACGATCCCGCCACCGTATTGAAACTTTTATCCAGCGTGCTGAGCAGTGAACCGGCAATGTATCCATTCATAAAGGCGGATCGTTCTCGCGTATCGAGAATCACGTTGCCCTGCGACTGCCCCTGCTCGATAAATTCGTCGATGTTCAGGCGGCGGGGCTGCGGGAGATCACCGAGTACGCCGGGACCGCCCCGGTTGTCGCGCTTCATGCGGGCAAAGTAAAGGGGTGGTTCCGGTTGTCCCTCCAGGATAAAGTCCACAAAATTCTGCTCGCTGCTTGCGGCTTTTATCGAGGGGTTGTACCGGAGTTCATAGCCCACCGTAGACTCGGGCACGGCGCCAAGCGCCTTACCGCACGCACTGCCGGCCCCGTGCCCCGGCCATACCTGCAGGTATTCGGGCACTCTCATAAACTCGGTAACCGAGTCGTACAGCGTCCGGGCCGAAGACTCCATGACGCCCTTCTGCCCGGCGGCCGATTCGAGCAGGTCGGGCCGGCCGACGTCGCCTACAAAAACAAAATCCCCGGAGAGCAGGCCCATCGGATCATCGGCCGCGGCCCCGTCCGTCACTTTGTAGGTCAGGTGTTCGGGGGTGTGGCCGGGGGTATGCCAGGCTTCAAAATGGATATTCCCGATATGGAAGCGATCCCCGTCTTTCAACAGCTGATAATCGTATTCGCTGTCGAGCAGCCATTCATATTTCCAGTCTTCCCCGCCCTCGTCCGAGGCGAATACTTTCACGCCCCGTTCGGCAAACTCACGCATACCTGTCAGGTAATCGGCATGGATATGTGTGTCGGCCGCGGCCACTATTTTCAGTCCCTGTTCGTCGGCCAGTTTTTCGTACTGGTCGATGTCGCGCATCGGGTCGACAATGATCGCCTCTCCCGAGTCCTGACAACCGATCAGGTACGCGTACTGCGCCAGTTTTTCATCAAAAATCTGCTTGAAAAACATATCTGCACTCCGTCTTTAATGTTATATTTTTATTGGATCGCGCCGTGCGACTCATCAGAAACCGTTTTTCGAAATTTAATGGGGTAACCTGGGTCTCAGGTACCCGTAGGCCCACGCGCCGGCGATGGCGCTCACCAGCGGTACGAGCATAATCAGCAGCCCGCTGCCGCTGAGCACATAGAGCGGTCCCGGGCACGCGCCGGTCAGCGCCCATCCCAGGCCAAAGGTTAAACCGCCGTAAACATACCGCTTGTTCAGCGAGTTGTCTTTTGGTTTCAGTGTCATCGGGGAACCGTCCGCTCCTTTCAGGTCAAACCTGTTGATAATCCAAAGCGAGACGGCGCCCACCAGGATCGCCGAACCGAGCACTCCGTACATATGAAAGGCGTCGAACCGGAACATCTCCTGGATGCGAAACCACGAAACCACTTCCGACTTGATCAATACAAACCCGAAAAAAATGCCTGCAAAAAAGAATCTCATACTGTCTCCAACCTTGAATTGTAATCAATCTAGTTCAGAATAACGGGCAGCAGCAGGTAGGTAACGAGAAGTCCTCCCACAAAAAACCCGATGGTGGAAATAATGGACGCCTTCTGGAACGAAGCCATGCCGGTTATGGCGTGTCCCGAGGTACAGCCGCCGGCGTAGCGTGCTCCAAACCCGACGAGAAATCCGCCGATTATCATCACAATTATTCCCTGGAGCGAAAGCAGGTTGTTCCAGTTAAAGAGATCATCGGGAATAAGACCGTTGAAGTCGCTGATCCCGATAGCGGCCAGTTCCTGCTTTGTTTCCGCGGCAAGCTGTATCGGCTCGGGATTGTCAAAGACATAGCCCCCCAGAAATCCGCCGACAATCATGCCGGCCACCAGCCACAGGTTCCAGCGTTTTTCTTTCCAGTTGTAGTTGAAATATTCCAGTCCGGCGGGAACCGTGGCGGAACAGACGTGCCTGAAGCTGGATGATACGCCAAATGATTTATTGCCAATATAGAGCAGCAGGGGCAGCATCAATCCGATTAACGGTCCGGCCACGTACCATGGCCAGGGTTGGGTCAATAAGTCAAACATTGATTCAGGATTTATTCTATGTTTTGTGAATGGTTGTTTGCTCGACAAACCTAAATGTAATCAAGTTTACATTCATTCAACAAAGAAGGTCCATGAACCAAAAACAAGTGAGTGGGTTACGATTGTACTTTCGTGTCGGAAACCGGGCAACCGATTCCGAATTTCTTCAGTATTTCCTCGGCCAGGCACCACCGGGTAAATGCAGATTGAAACAGGTTCAACCCCACAAATAGCGTCAGCAGGAACCACCAGGGATTGACAAAATATCCCAGTGCCAGGCTTACCGTTACCAGGGTGCCCGCAAGGGCCCGTATAATTCGTTCCATTTCCATACTGTTTTCAGGTTTTTTGGATTGATAATTGTAATGACAGGTTCGTGTTAAACCTGTCCTTCCACGTTCATCAGGAACGCCCGCAGCGGGTGGTTGTCGTCTTTCTCCTCGTTATAGGCCTTGATCGCCTCCATCAGCTCCTCTGCCTTGGTCGTTTCCAGGAATGAGAAGAACAGGTGCGAATAGATACCGCGGCGCCCGCCGGTCGAGAACCAGTTGGAGGCAATATCCCCCTCCTCCAGCCGGTACCCGTCGATGTTTGTCTCGCTAAACGTGGGTACACCATGTTTCACCAGGATCTTCCGCAGATCCCGGGCGTATTCCTCGATACACATCAGGAGTATTAATTTCATAATCAATTCCTCATCATTCTTCATTTGTGTTTTGCTGAGACTGCAGGCGCTCGGTCATGAAATAGATCAGCGGAACCATCAGCAGGGTAAGTGCCGTGGAGGCGATAGCCCCGCCCATCAGCGAAATAGCCAGCCCCTGGAAAATCGGATCGAACAGGATTACGATGGCGCCGATAACCACGGTGCCGGCGGTCAGCAGGATCGGGCGGGTTCTGACGGCCCCGGCCTCGATGACCGACTGCTTCAGCGAGACCCCGTCATCCAGTCGAATGTTGATAAAATCGATGAGCAGCACCGAGTTGCGGACCATGATACCCGCCAGGGCGATCATGCCGATCATGGAGGTCGCCGTAAAGAACGCCCCGAGCATCCAGTGCCCCAGCAGGATTCCCACCAGCGACAGCGGGATGGCCACCATCATCACGATGGGCACCTTGAAATCCTGGAACCAGCCGACAATCAGCATGTAAATGATAAGCAGAACTATGGCAAACGCCGCGCCGAGGTCGCGGAATACCTGGTAGGTAATATGCCACTCGCCGTCCCACTTCAGGGAGTAGTCGTCCTCCACGAACGGCTGGCTTGTGTAGAGCTCCTCGAGGTCGTACCCCGCCGGAATGTTGATCGATTCCAGCCGGTCACTGATGTCAAGGATGGCGTAAACGGGACTTTCGATTACCCCCGCCACTTCGGCCGTAACATACACCACACGGCGCTGGTTCTTGCGGTAGATACTTTGATCCTGTACCTGTTCC
>JAWVZC010000386.1:0-3992 GCA_033722415.1 Balneolaceae bacterium
GCAAAGTCCACACTGGTTGATATTTATCCGGCACTGGATTCGGTGCAGGACCAGCTGTAACTGAACTGTAAAACGCGGCTGTAAACAATACCACCAACTCAAATTGAATATGATGAATCGCTACGCTACGATGGCAACCGTAACATGCCTGCTGGGGGTGCTGCTGGCAGCGGCATGTACCAATGACAGCATGGAGGACGAATCCTCCGATTTTGACCGGCCGGCCATGCTCAGCAATTATGCCGAAAACCTGATCATGCCGGGCTATACTGCCCTGAAGTCGGAAGTTGCTGAGCTGGATGCAGCAGCAGAGGATTTCATAAATTCTCCGACGGAAAGCAGTTTGACTGCACTGAGGCAGCAGCTCAAAGAAGCCCGCCTGGCCTGGCAGGATGTCAGCATGTTCCAGTTTGGTCCGGCTGAGAACGCTACGTTGCGCTCATCGATCAATACCTATCCCGCCGACAGCGAAGGCATTGAGGACAACATCGCATCCGGCGACTACACGCTTGGGACCATCGACAACCAGGCGGCTGCCGGATTTCCCGCCCTGGGTTACCTGTTATACGGGATGGCGGATTCCGACACGGAGATCCTGCAGGCGTACAGTGAGGCCTCCGATGCGGAAGCCAGGCGTACCTACCTGGGAGAGGTCGTCAGTTTCGTAAAAGGGAAAGTGGACCAGACCCACAACGAGTGGGATGCCGAGGGTGAAAATTACCTCAGTACGTTTCTGAGTGACGAGCGTTCCGGTACCGATGTCGGCAGTTCGCTCGGGATGCTGATCAATGCCATGGTACAGCACTATGAACGGTTTTTCCGGGACGGGAAGATTGGGATACCGGCCGGTGTGCGAAGTGCGGGAGTCCCGCGACCCACGGCTACGGAGGCACACTATGGGGGCTACTCTCTGGAGCTGGCTATCGCGAATATGCAGGCGATACAGCGTCTCTACAAGGGGGAAGGCCCCGACGGCATGGACGGGCTGGGCCTCGAGGAAAACCTGGTGGCCCTCGATGCCGGGGATCTCTCGAACCAGATCAATACCGAGATGGATCAGGGTATCAGCGCACTGCAAAACCTGGAGGACCCGCTGTCCGACCAGATATCGACCGACAATGAACCGGTCTTGACCACCTTCGAGGAGCTGCAGCAAGTGGTAACCATTCTCAAGGCGGATATGACCTCCATTCTGGGAATCACCATTACCTTTCAGGATAACGACGGCGACTAGAAATCAGCCAAATGACCAGCTGGATCGATAAAAATCTTACCGGGTCCCATTCTATCGCCCCCCTTGCGGTATTCCGCGTACTGTTCGGGGGTATTATGCTGGTCAGTATTATCCGATTCGCGGCAAACGGCTGGATCCATGAGCTCTACCTGCAGCCCGATTATTTTTTCACCTACTACGGGTTCGGCTGGGTAACACCGCCCGGAGAGTTCGGCATGTACCTGCTCTTCATACTTATGGGGCTTGGGGCCCTCGGTATCATGCTGGGTTCGTTTTACCGGGTTTCATCCGCAGTCTTTTTCCTGGCATTCACCTATGTCGAACTGATTGACAAAACCAACTACCTCAATCACTACTATTTTGTCAGCATCGTGAGCTTCCTGCTGATGCTGGTGCCTGCCCACCGCGCGTTCAGCCTCGATGTTATCAGGAAACCGGAACTTGAGGTCGGCCGGGTTCCGGCATGGACCGTGAATATATTCAAGCTTCAGCTGGGCCTGGTGTACTTTTTTGCGGGTTTGGCCAAGCTCAACTACGACTGGCTGTTCCTGGCGATGCCGCTGAAACTCTGGCTGCCCGCCAATGCTGACCTGCCGCTGATCGGTTCCCTGCTGGAGTATCCTCTTACCGCGTACGCATTCAGCTGGGCCGGGGCCCTATACGATCTGACAATTGTCTTTTTCCTGCTCTACCGGCCCACGCGAAAATTTGCCTACATCGCTGTTATCGGGTTTCACCTGGTTACCGGTATCCTTTTCCAGATCGGCATGTTTCCCTACATCATGATACTCTGCACCCTGATCTACTTTTCGTCCGCATTTCACGAGCAGGTACTCGACACCCTTCGAACGATTGGAATGCGACTCTTCTCCGGCAGTAGAGGATGGATCGGTTCCGGGGGCCACACTGAAACGTATTCGGTAACCCGCATGGCCTCTGCAGGATTGACGGTGATACTGGTCCTTCATTTTGCCCTTCAGCTGCTGCTGCCGATGCGTTACCTGCTCTACCCGGGGAATCTTTTCTGGAACGAGCAGGGATACCGTTTCTCCTGGCGTGTGATGCTGATGGAAAAAGCGGGACACACGGTCTTTACCGTCCGCGACCCGGAAACGGGCCGGCAGTGGGAGGTTTCGAACTGGAGGTATCTGACCCCAAACCAGGAGAAGATGATGTCGACACAGCCCGATATGATCCTGCAGTTTGCCCATCACCTGGAAGAGCGGTACCGGGATGAAGGGTTCGGCGACCTGGAGATATCCGCCGAAAGCAGGGTCACGCTCAACGGACGGCGCAGCACCCTGATGATCGATCCCGCGGTGGATCTGACAGAAATTGAACAGGGCTGGGGTACCAAAGAGTGGATTTTGCCCTACCCGGAACAACAGGAAAGCTGGCTGGGAAGCAGGACAAAATGAACAGGTATTCGATTACCGGTATTTTTCTGGTTATGCTGCTGATGGGGAGTACCCCGGTTGAGGCACAGGAATACTCGATTACGGGCCAGGTTCTCAGCAGGTCGGGCGAACCGCTTGAAGATACCTACCTTTTTGTTTCCCGACCCGCTGAGCAGGACTCCCTTGCGGAGGGACATCGTTTTAGTACCACAACTCCCTACAAGGCGCGGACCGACGACGAGGGGCGGTACCGGGTGGGAGGATTGTCCCCAGGACCCTATTTGGTGGCAGCCTACCATCCCGGGAAAAAAGTGCGGACAAAATCGGTCGAAATCGTAAACCGGGATATCTCCCTCGATTTCAGGCTGAGGGGGCTGGAGGCGGCCCTAGGGGAGCTTACCGTCAGCGATGCAAGCGAGCAGTCATTTGGCATTACCCGGATGCGATCCGTCGAGGGAGTAACGATTACCGAGTCGAAAAAAAATGAAGTGGTGGTCGTGGATGAGATGGCCGCCAACCTGGCAACGAATAACAGCCGCCAAGTATTTGCCAAAGTACCGGGGCTGAATATCTGGCAGAGCGACGGGGCCGGGGTTCAGCTCGGCATCGGGGGGCGGGGACTGAGTCCCAACAGGAACTCAAATTTCAACACACGGCAGAACGGCTACGACATCGCGGCGGATGCCCTCGGCTACCCGGAAAGCTATTACACGCCACCTGTACGCGCGCTGAAGCGGATCGAGATTGTTCGCGGTGCGGCCTCCTTGCAGTACGGCACACAGTTCGGCGGGTTGCTCAATTTCGTATTCAAGGACGGCGATGAAAACGAGAAACTGGCGGTCAACTCACACCAGACGGTCGGCTCCTACGGGCTGCTCACGTCGTTCAACAGTGTCGGGGGATCGAGTGAACATGCCCGTTATTACGGGTTTTACCAGTATAAAAAGAGTGACGGCTGGCGCCCCAACTCGCAGCTCGACCAGCATACGGGTTACGGTTCCGTCGAGTACAAGATAACCCCGAAGCTGACGATCAACCCGGAATACACCTACATGTACTACCTGGCGCAGCAGCCGGGCGGCCTTACCGACGCCCAGTTCCGGGAGGATCCGCGGCAGTCGTCCCGCGAACGCAACTGGTTTCATGTCAACTGGAACCTGTTTGCCCTGAAAGCGGACTACCGCTTCTCGCCGAGAACCCGACTGAACACCCGTTTTTTTGGCCTGAAAGCGGGCCGTGATGCCGTCGGTAACCTGGAGCGTATCGACCGGCTCGATTTCGGTGGTCCCCGGAACCTGCTTAAAGACGATTTTCGAAACTGGGGCAACGAAACCCGGCTTATCCACCGCTACCCGCTGCGC
>JAWVZC010000387.1:0-3980 GCA_033722415.1 Balneolaceae bacterium
AAGTTAAAAAATCATTCCGGCATTCACTTAACGGGCGAGAAGGTCAGGCTTACTGACCGTTGCTCAGTCGTTCTGAAATGAGCGCATTAACCATTTCAAGGGCTACTTCGTTCTCTCCGCCCCGAGGTATGATAATATCGGCGTAGCGCTTGCTGGGCTCTACAAATTCCAGGTGCATCGGGCGCACATATTTGACATAGCGGTTCAATATTCCCTCCAGGCTGCGGTCCCGTTCCTGGATGTCGCGACGTATGCGGCGCACCAGGCGGATATCGTCGTCGGTATCCACATAAATTTTGATATCCATCAGCTCTCGAAGCTCCAGCTCACTAAATATAAGGATCCCGTCTACCAGGATCACTTTTTTGGGGGCAACACTTTGAGTCTCCTCTTTACGGATATGCCGGGAAAAATCGTAGATCGGCACTTCCACCGATTTATTGTCCTTTAACTTTTCAATGTGACTAACCATCAGTTCGGTTTCCAGGGCAGAGGGATGATCAAAATTTTGCTGCTCCCGTTCTTCAAAGGAGAGGTGATTCAGATCGCGATAATAGGAGTCGTGCTCGAGCACGGTCATATTATCCTGGCCGATCTGGTCGGTTATATGGCGAATGACGGTTGTTTTTCCTGCGGCTGTACCACCTGCAACACCGATAATAACGGGATTCAATGGAGAGGTCAGTTTGTTTTAAAGTTTTGGCTTTTTTCGTATTCGAGCTTGTAATTACGGATAGCCCTGAAAATGGCCGAGGCGATAATACTCTGACCGTAATCGCTGGTGAGATATCGCTGCTCACTGGGATTGCTTATGAAGCCTGTCTCAACCAGGATAGCGGGCATCGAAGCGTGGTAGAGAACGATGAAACCGGCCTGTTTAACGCCGCGGGAGCGCCGCTGGGCCCGCTCGTCGAACTGATGTTCCAGCATGCCGGCCAGCTTTTCGCTGGTAGCCATATAGCCTGAGTTGGCCAGTTCATAAATAAGCAGATCCTCTTCGGTTAGTTCTTCGCTCTTATTTGGCCCCTCTTCAAACCGGATTACACTGTTCTCCTTTTTCATAACCTCAAAAGCGGCCTGGCTGCGGTGTAATCCCAGGAAGTAAACTTCTGTACCCTTCGCATTCCGATTACTGAATACATTGCAATGGATCGAGACAAACAGGTCTCCTTCGGCTTTATTCGCAATCTGTCCCCGCTCTTCCAGTCCAACAAAACTGTCGTCTTTACGCGTGTATACCACCTCCACTTCCGGCATATACTCCTCAATATATCCCCCCACTTTCCTGGCGACATCCAGCACTACATCTTTTTCCTTGGTGCCCCGGTATCCTATGGCCCCCGGATCGTGACCTCCGTGACCGGGATCAATCACAACCACGTCGAACTTGATTTTATCCTTCAACAATTGGTAGTCGTTATCCACAGTAAGGCTTCCCGGTGCTGTGCTTGCCAGCAAGCTGTCCCTGGAAATCGTGAACTTAGACCAAATTACCGGGTCAAGATCCTCAGTAAGGTATTGTATTTCATCCGGTTTGCTGTAGGTGAGGCCGAGCAGTAGATCCTCACTCTGTCCATCGTGGTAGGCATCTCCCAAAAAGTGGGTGTCCTCCGGAATGTAAAGGTCTACACCGACCCCAAAAGGAAGGTCGTAAAAACCGATTTCATCGTACACCGCTGTGGTAGTGTCGTAGGCAATACCGGAACTGTTAACCTGTTCTCCGTACAGGGTCATCTGGATCAGATTGGTCTCCGGTTGTATTACTTTAAACGAGTCTATTTTCTGCTCAAGGTGAAACCGTACAACATACCCCTTGCCGTCGCTGCGTTCGGCAGTGGAAACCCGTTCGAGAATATTGGTATCTTGTGCGATGAGAGTTGTGGTGCACATCAAAAAGATGAGAAGGAGGGGGCAGGCCCTTTTAAAAAAAGAGATATATCTTCGCGAAGTATAGTTTGTTTTATATGTTTTGATCACTGAATGCTGAAATATATGGCTTTTATAACGTGCGCAATTCAAGCAATATATTAACATGGAATATATCAAAATTTCCAAAAGGAAGTAATAGACAACGAGTGTTCAAATTTTATAGTACGAAATCAGCCGCCTGTTTTTATTTTAAGAATCTAAATGTTCAGCAAATACAGATCTGATGATACGATTAAATACTTATACGTTATTTTTTATTTTTCTTTTGATAGTGGGATGTGCTGACCAGGATACCACCCAAAAGCCACAGGAGCAGCAGGAGATGACCATTCAGCAGCGACTGGACCAATATACCTCGTTCCGGCTAACCTCGGATCTTTCGGTCTTGTCAGCAAACCAAAAGAAGATGATACCCCTGCTCGCAGAGGCCGCTGATGCGATGGACGAGGTATTCTGGAAGCAGGCCTATGGAAATAAGGACTCCCTGCAAAAGCAGATCCAAAGCCAGAAGGCCTGGAAGTTTGCCCAGATTAATTATGGTCCGTGGGACCGCCTCAACGGCAATGAACCGTTTGTTGAGGGCGTTGGTCCCAAACCGGCAGGGGCCCATTTTTACCCGCAGGATATGACCAAAGAGGAGTTTGAGGCATGGAACTCCGATCGGAAAGATAATTTATATACGCTGGTACGAAGAAATGACGAAGGAGACCTTGTAACCATTCCCTATCACGAGGCGTTTGCGGAACAGCACAAGCTTGCCGCACAGAAGTTGAAAGAAGCCGCAGATCTGGCAGAAGATCCGGGATTTGAGAAGTACCTTAATCTTCGGGCCGAGGCATTGCTGAATGACGAATATCAGCCCAGCGATATGGCCTGGATGGATATGAAAAACAACCTGATTGATGTAATAATCGGTCCTGTAGAAACCTATGAAGATCGTTTGTATGGGTACAAGGCGGCCCACGAAGCGTTCATCCTGATCAAGGACCGGTCCTGGAGCGACCGTCTTTCAAAATATACGAAGGTACTGCCGGAACTGCAGCAGGGATTGCCCGTTCCCGCTGATTATAAACAGGAACAACCCGGTCGCGAATCCGACCTTAACGCCTATGATGCCATCTATTATGCCGGAGACAGCAACGCCGGTTCAAAAACCATTGCGATAAACCTGCCAAACGACGAGGAGGTACAGCAGGAAAAGGGCACCCGTCGCCTTCAGCTCAAGAATGCGATGCGCGCCAAGTTCGATAAAATACTAGTTCCGATCTCCGGGGTGCTGATGGCCGAAGATCAGCGTCAACACATCACTTTCGATGCGTTTTTCGGGAACACGATGTTTCATGAGGTAGCCCACGGGTTGGGGATCAACAACACGATCACCGGGAAGGGGACCGTCCGGAAAGCGCTCAAAGAACACGCATCTGCTATAGAAGAGGGGAAGGCGGATGTGCTGGGGCTTTACATGGTGACCGAGCTGCGCGAGGACGGTATGGTGACCGAAGGGGTTATTGAGGATAACTACGTAACCTTTATGGCCAGTATTTTTCGTTCGATCCGGTTTGGATCATCCAGTGCACACGGCAAGGCCAACCTGATCCGTTTCAACTACTTCAAGGAACAGGGAGCTTTTACCTACAACGACTCAACCCAGACCTACCGGGTACACTTTGACAAGATGGCGAAAGCCACCAACGATCTGTCCCGGAAGATCCTGATGCTGCAGGGAGACGGGGACTACGAAGGCGTTTCCGATTTCATCGAAACGTACGGACAGGTGGGAGATCAACTGTAACATGCGCTCGATCGTCTTTCTGACCAAAACATACCGGTGGATGTAACCTTTGAGCAGGGCCTTTCCGTACTGGGGCTGGAGGAGAATTAGTAACAGGGGAACAGTATGGCACCCCTGCATTTTCCAGGAAGTCGGAGGTGAGTAGTAGTGATTTATAACGCAGTGGACTGTACTATTTTTTTCAAGCACTGCACACTCCTGTAATCGGCGGTCAACCAGGCAAAAAATTTTCTAAATCCAGTTGATTATAAAGCTCCAA
>JAWVZC010000388.1:0-3951 GCA_033722415.1 Balneolaceae bacterium
GCAATTCAAGAAGTCCGGTTATCACAGCAAGATTATTTTTAACCCTGTGGTGGATTTCGGCGAGCAGTACCTCCTTCTCACGAAGTGATTTCCTGATACGGTCTTCGGCCCGCTTGCGTTCGCTGATATCCACATAGATGCCGAAGATCGATTCGGTATGGCCATCCACTCGCACCGGTACCCCGTAGATCATCACATCCACGAGCGTGCCGTCCTTGCGTTTTCTCCGGGAGGTTGCCTCTGTTGATTGCCCCGACAACACCCGTTCGGATATCGATTCCGCTTCCTCCTTGTACTTTTCCGGTACAAGCACCTTGTCAACATTGAGTCCCTTCAATTCTTCGGAGGTGTACCCGAATATTTCGTCAAATGCGCTGTTGGTTTGCTGAATTTCCTGGTACCTGTTCATCAGGATGATGCCGATCGGTGCATTGTGAAATAGCTGGCGAAACCGTTCCTGGTTTTTTTTCACTTTACGGTCGGTTTCAAACTGCTCCGACACATCCCTGGCAATGACGATCACCACATCCTGACCGAAGAACGTACCCGGTGCCATCAGCATCTTAACGGGAAATACCTCACCGTTGCTTCGCTCCCCCCACCAATCGACACGCTGTTCGCGGCCCTCCAGCACTGTTCCAATATGGTGTTTGATCTCCTGCAGGTCCACTTTGCCGGGAGCAGCCAGCACCTCCAGCGTTTTGTCGATAAAATAGGATTTGGGATACCCGTACATCTCCTCCGCACCCCGGTTTACGTCGATAAACCGGCCATCTTCATTGAGAATGTAGATCGCATCACTGATGGAATCGAAAAGATCTTCGAAACTTTTTACACTGGCCTGGTATTGATCAAGCGCCTGTTTATGCTCGGTTTTATCAATTATGGTACCGATGATGGCCGGTTTGTCAAGATATGTGATGCGCGACCCGTAGGTTTCGACATGAATAAGTTCTCCACCGCTGGTTACTCCCCGTAATTTATAGCGTATCTGGTTGATTTCACCGCTCATTCGCTTTTCGAGGTGTTTACGTGTTCGTTCCCGGTCCCTCGGATGAGTGAGTTCCAGCGGCCCCATGTCATCGGTGATCTCCCCGACGGGGTAATCGAAAATCTGTGCGAACTTCGGGTTTACATACCGGAATTGGCCGTCCTGAATCAGGTAAATACCCAGCAGTGAGTTTTCCGAAAGAGCTTTGAACAGGGTCTTTGACTGCTTTTTTTCCGTAATATCGTTGACCAATGAATAGATCGACTCCAGGTTTCCGTCATCATCGTAGAGCAGTGAGTTGTACCACTCGCAGTGCAGTATTTCTCCCTCTTTCGTCAGGCTTCGTCCCTGCACAGTATAACTGTTTCGTTTTCGACTGACCGCATCTTCGACATTTTCAAATGCATCCTGCAGCTCCTCGGAATGCAAAATTCGTTCTATAAAATCATCCCGCCCTATCACTTCCTCTCTCTTCCATCCGAACAGCTCTTTCGCCTTCTCCGACCAGTGTTTTACGGTATAGTTCTTTGTCCACTCGATCATCGCCAGCGGGCTTCGGATGAGATAGTTCTGCAAGTTGGGAATCACACTGGGTTCCGTACGGGCTGTTCCGCTCTCCACCGGTCGGACGATTACCAGTATGGCGTTCCTTCCATTGTGCCTGACCCCCTGGTGGGTAAATTGGACAGCATGGTCCGCTCCTTTTTTTGAAACGATGTTCCAGGTGCGGGCGGGATCCATCAGGTTCGAGGCCGTAAATTCCGTATCTGCGCTGTTGAGTTCCTCAGGTTTAGCCAGGAAGGTAAGTGGCTGCCCCACCAGTTCATCCCTCGAATAACCATACTCCCGTACTACAGCATCATTGAGGTCAATCACCCCAAGAGATTCAGCCTCCAGTAGCAACATCGGCCTGTTGTCAAAAAAATTTACCCCGATCATGATACGATATTTGCAATTCAGTCAATTACCCAAAACCAGTGATAATAAATCACATAATAAGATTTTTAGCAATTGTGCGAGCCGTCGGCATAAGGAACGGTCCCGTTTGCGAAATCACTGGAAATTTGCAACCCGCTGACCGCAGGAAACCTGCAGAAAATCCCTTTAGCTCTGCCGTATTTTTTATATTTTTACCTGCCGTAAATTGACGTTAATTATTTATCGTAGAACCATTTACATGCCGAACGAGAACATTACCATAACATTCCCCGACGACTCGGAAAAAGAGTTTTCAAGGGGCACTACAGGGTACGAGATCGCCGAATCGATATCAAAAGGACTAGCACGTGAGGCGCTCAGCATTACCCTGGATGACGAAATCATGGATCTGGACCGCCCCATCGAACGCGACGGGTCGATTACCATCAATACGTGGGACAGCGAGGACGGGAAATACACATTTTGGCACTCCTCGGCGCACCTGCTGGCCGAGGCGGTCCAGGAGCTCTACCCGGAGGCAAAGTTCGGAATCGGTCCCCCCATTGAAAATGGGTTTTACTATGATATCGACTTCGGGGATGCCACCGTCGGTAATGATGAGCTCCCGAAGATTGAGGAAAAATTTATCGAAAAGGCGCGACAGAAATCCCGTTTCGAGCGTAAAAACGTATCAAAAAAGGAAGCTCTTGCCTACTATCGCAAGCGGAACAACGAGTACAAAATCGACCTGATTGAAGATCTGGAAGAAGGGAATATCACATTCTACACCCAGGGCGAGTTCACCGACCTTTGCCGCGGCCCCCACATTCCCGATACCGGGCGCGTAAAAGCGGTCAAACTGACCAATGTTGCCGGTGCGTACTGGCGGGGCGACTCGGAGAGTAAACAGCTGACCCGCATTTACGGCATCTCTTTTCCCAAGCAGAAGATGCTGGAAGAGTACCTGCACCGGCTGGAGGAAGCCAAACGGCGCGACCACCGGAAGCTCGGCAAGGAACTGGACCTGTTTATGATGGATTCGATGGTGGGCCAGGGCCTGCCCGTCTGGAAACCGAAGGGCACCGTTCTTCGCAGAACCCTCGAGGAGTTTCTGAAGGAGGAACTGCTGAAACGCAATTACCAGGAGGTGATTACCCCGCATATCGGGAATATTGAACTATACAAAACTTCGGGGCATTATCCCTACTACAAAGATTCGCAGTTTGTCCCGATCCAGGTGGACGACGAGGAGTACCTGCTGAAGCCGATGAACTGCCCGCATCACCACCGCATCTACTCCTCACAGCTGCGCTCCTATCGCGACCTGCCGATCCGCCTCGCCGAGTTTGGCTCGGTATACCGGTACGAACAATCCGGGGAGCTGAGCGGTCTTTCCCGCGTTCGGGGTTTCACCCAGGATGATGCCCACATCTACTGCATGGAAGAGCAACTGAAGGATGAACTGGTAAATGCCATCGACCTCACAAAGCTGGTATTCAACACCTTCGATATGCCGGTTAAGACCCGCCTCTCCTTCCGCGACCCCGATGATACCGAGAAGTACGCCGGCGATGCGGCCAGCTGGGACAAGGCGGAGCGGCAGATCAAAGAGGTGGCCGAGGATATGGATCTCGATTACTTTATCGGCCACGGGGAGGCCAGCTTCTACGGGCCGAAGATCGATTTCATCATCCGGGACGCGATCGGGCGAAAATGGCAGCTGGGTACGGTTCAGGTTGACTACGTGATGCCCGAGCGGTTTGATCTTACCTACATCGGCTCGGACAATGACAAACACCGTCCGGTAATCATACACCGGGCCCCGTTCGGATCGATGGAGCGTTTTGTCAGTATCCTGATCGAGCATTTTGCCGGCGACTTCCCGGTGTGGCTCGCACCCGTGCAGGTCAAGATGATTCCGATCGCCGACGAGTTCAATGCGTATGCCTATGACTGTGCCGCGAAACTCAAAGAGCATAATGTTCGCGTGGAGGTAGACGACCGCAGCGAGCAGATCGGCGGAAAAATCCGCGATGCTGAAA
>JAWVZC010000389.1:0-3950 GCA_033722415.1 Balneolaceae bacterium
CCACTTTGGGCGGTTCCTGCGATTCCTCCGAGCCTTCAACCGGTAACTCGGGAGATTTGTCATCGGTGATATTGCTCTGCCGTGCCATTTTTTCGACCTGTTCGCGGTCCTGTTTCTGCTTGTCGTCCGGGTACTCCACGCGGCTGTGGTAAATGCCCATGAGTATATTCAGGAAGGTCTCCTTGATTGAGCGGAGATCCTGAAATGTCAGCGGGCATTTGCTGAGCTGCCCCTCGTTTACGCGGTCGTCGACCATCTTGTTGACCAGGTTTTCCAGCTTCTGGTAGTTGGGGTCCTTCATGGCGCGGGATGCCGCCTCAACACCGTCTGCCAGAAGCAGGATACCGGTCTCTTTGGTACGCGGCAGCGGACCGTCATACCGGAAATCCTTCTCCTGGATTTCATCCTTGTCCTCATCCGCATTTTCTTTGGCCTTGTTAAAGAAGAACTTGATCAGCGAAGTTCCGTGGTGGGTCTTGATAAAATCGAT
Organism: Balneolaceae bacterium; assembly: GCA_033722415.1. Lineage (GTDB taxonomy): Bacteria > Bacteroidota > Rhodothermia > Balneolales > Balneolaceae > JAMQKA01. The sequence continues at coordinate 491 of JAWVZC010000389.1, forward strand.
GACAATATTGGGCAGCCCCTTCTCTTTCGCAATTTTGACCCCGTTGCTTACATGAGCCTTGATCACCAGGGCACTCATCCGGGGTTTCAACTTGTTGTGTTCATTGGGCCCCGCCTGGTTCTCCACGAAATAGCCGGGGTTTTCCATCTTCCCGATATCGTGGTAGAGTGCACCTACGCGACACAACAGCCCGTTGGCCCCGATCGAACCGGCAGCCGCCTCCGACAGGTTCGCCACCTGCAGGCTGTGGTGGAATGTGCCCGGCGCCTTGGTCATCAGATCTTTCAGCAGCGGCAGGTTGGTATCGCTGAGTTCCAGGAGGGTAAAATCGGTTGTTACATTGAAAACTTTCTCAAACAGTAGAATCAGCGGATACGTGAACAGGATGAAAATGGCGTTGATGGCTACAAACAGCAGGTTGCTGCCCAGTTCCCCCCATCCCTCGAAAGCGGTCAGGTTAAAGCCCACAAGGAGTATGGCGTATGAAATAAAAACGATGCCGGGAGTGATGAAGAAAAACTGCGATCGTTTTTTGATATCCCGCACCGAAAACAGTCCCAGGCTGCAGGCAACCGTTGTGGCTGCAACATACTCGAAATCGTTACCGATAATCAGGCCGGTCAGCAGCGCCAGACAGATCGTGGAGAGCAGCCCCACCCGGGAATCGAATATGATTGTAAGTATGATGGGGGCCACGGCCACCGGTACGATGTAGGGCGAAATGTTGTTCAGCTCGTAGGTCAGGGAACTGGCCAGGCACACCACGCTCATGGCGAGAAATACCAGCAGTAGCATGGCGTTGTCATTAAATATGAACCGCCGGTAAAGGTAAAGGTAGAAAAAGAAAACGGTGGTGATGGCAATTATTGCCAGGATGTCACCTAAATAGCGCAGCCATCGCTCCATGTCGGTCGCATTTTGTGCCCGGGCTTCTGCGAGGCTTTCCAGTTTGTTGGCTTCCTCCGACCGTACGATGTCGCCCTTTCGAATGATGACCTGCCCTTCCGCAACCGCTCCCTTGGTCTGGGATATGTTGTCCAGCGCCTCACTAATCCGCGCCTGTGTGTCCTTCCGGTTGAAGATATAGTTGGGTTGAATCACCTGGTTAAAAATCTGGGAACCCGCCGCGGCGATATCATCCTGGTAGGAACGGGAGAGCCGGAACCGGACATACTCTCTCGCCTCTCGCAGGTCACGCACATTGGCAACACTGTAGGTTCGTTCGGTTCGTTCCCTGAGGTCGCGAACGGTGATTTCATCGATCGACAGGGTATCTTTTTGCACGTTGATAATACCCTCGTTGAGCACTTCATTGATCAGCCCTTCGAGACGTTGTTTCAGGTCGTTGCCGACAAACCGGGTATCGGCCAGGTTTTGATTCACTTTCGCATAGTTTTCCAGCAGCGCGCGCCAGGAATTGTCGGACAAGCTGATATTGGCGGCGTTCATCTGCTGCACAAACCGAAGGCTGTCGCTGGTAGTGCTGCTGTCTTGTTCCCGAGCCTGCTGCCAGCGGTAATACGACTGCAGCACCGGCTGCATATCCTTGAAAAGCGAATCCAGCCGCCCCTGAATTTCCACCTTCGCGTTGTGATCCACATGAAAAATGGGCGGGGTGTTTTGCCGAATTTTCTCGCGTTCCTGCTCCAGTTCGGCAGGTGTTTTATTCAGGGCAAACGTAAAGGGGGCGGTCAGATCTTCCGCTCTCCACGGTTCGCCCACCGTGTAGTTGATCGGCTCGCGAAAGGAGGTCCGGGGTATGGAGATAATCAGTACCGCCAGGAATCCGAGTATTATCAACACCCGGATATACTTGTTGTTTTTCAGGGAGGAGGCTTCTTCCTTCTTCTTTTTCTTTTCACCGATGACGGGCGCACCCCGTTCCGGTTTTTGGCCCAGACCCAGTTTCTCTAGTAACCCCATGATCGAAGGTTTTCTGAATAATTATCGGACAACAGCGAACATGGCCTGCATGTACGGTAACGATACTAAAGTAACGCTTTATCTGCTTTTATCTAATTAATTTACCCGGCTCGCGGTTCATCACAGTGTAACAGGAACTGCGGGGGTAAAATTGTGTAACAAGCCGTTTAATTGCTGTTTTTCCGGTCCTCTATCATCTTCCACAGATCTTCTTCACTGAGGATTGGTATATCCAGGCTTTGTGCCTTGTCGTACTTGCTTCCGGGCGATTCGCCGGCCAGCAGGTAGTCAGTATTCGAACTGACGGAGGAGGTCGTTCGCCCCCCGTGGTTTTCAATGATTTCGGTAGCCTCCCGGCGCGTTAACGTGGGCAGTGATCCCGTGAGCACGAAAGTAAATCCCTCAAGCAGTTCTGAATGTACCTTATCTTCTTCTTTTATTTCAAACTGAAGTCCGTTTTCGCGCAGGCGTTCCACGGTTTCCCGATTTCGCTCATTTTCAAAGAAGGTGCAGACAGACTCGGCGATTTTCGGTCCGATAGAATCGATGGCGGTCAACGTCTCTTCACCGGCATCGATCAGGGCGTCCATCGATTTCAGGTTTTGGGCCAGGTCGCGTGCCACGGTGGATCCCACAAAACGGATGCCCAGCGCGTAAATGACCCGGTAGAGGGGTTGTTGTTTGCTGGCTTCTATGGCGTCCAGGAGATTTTGAGCGCTTTTTTCTGCCATCCGCTCCAGCGGCAGCAGCTGCTCTTTCTTCAGGTCGTACAGGTCGGCGTAATTCTTTACGAGATCGTTGCTGACAAGCTGGTCCACCACGGCCTCGCCGAGGCCTTCGATATCCATGGCATCACGCGAGGCAAAATGCTCGATTCTGCTGCGAACCTGGGGCGGACACTGCGGGTTGATGCAGCGCCATGCCACCTCCTCGCCCAGCTTTACCAGCTTCTCCCCGCAGGCCGGGCAGGTTTCCGGCATCCTGAATCTCGGTTCCCGGTCTTCACGGTCGGGATTAACCACGCTGACGACCTGGGGTATAATTTCGCCCGCCTTTTCCACAACCACACGGTCACCCACGCGGATATCCTTGCGGTGAATTTCATCTTCGTTGTGTAGAGAGGCCCGTTTTACCGTGGTACCGGCCAGTTGCACCGGGCTGAGCTCGGCTACAGGAGTAATAGTGCCGAGACGCCCAACCTGCAAGGTGATGCCCTCAATGGTCGTAGTTGCCTGTTCGGCTTCAAACTTGTAGGCGATGGCCCAGCGCGGGGCTTTGGAGGTGGTGCCCAGTTCGTCCCGAAAACGGGTTTCATTGACCTTGATAACGACCCCGTCGGTCTCGTAGGGCAGGTCGTAACGCAGCTCCTTCCACTCATCGATCTGCCGGTGCACCTGGTTGATATTCTTGCAGACGGTATAGTAGTCGCAGACCCTCAGCCCGAACTGTTTCAGCAACGACATCTTTTCATACTGGGTGATCGATTCGCTCTCATGATCCAGCAGGAGGTCAAAACAGAAGAACCGGATCGGGCGGC
>JAWVZC010000390.1:0-3928 GCA_033722415.1 Balneolaceae bacterium
AACTACGCCGAAGCGGCATTTTACCTGGGCAGAACCGGTGAGGCACTGGATGCCATTAATCAAATTCGATCCAGAGCGGGCATGCCAACACTGGGATCAGTTTCCGAAGAGGACATTCGTCACGAACGAACGGTTGAACTGATGTTCGAAGACCACCGGTACTGGGACCTCAGAAGATGGAGAACAGCGGAACAGGAACTGGATGGTTTCCGGGGAGAAGGATTACGCTACACCTATCACTACGATCAGGATATGTACGATTTTCATCTTGTGAACGGGGAACGCGGGGAGCGAACATTCCAGGAACGGCATTATTACCTGCCGCTGGGCGTAGATCGCATTGCCGACAATCCCAACCTTGTTGAAAATCCAGGGTATTAATAAACCGGGTATACTAGCCCGCATTTCTCACAAGTATTACGGATATATTTATGTATCGTAATGACAGCCCATGACTTATCTCGTTGAAACGGCAACATAACTATAACGGGGTGTTTGGGGCTGCGAAATTTTCCCCTTCGCCTTGCTGAGGAACAAATTTCTTAGTGAGATATCCGGGCTAGACCGGAAGCTTTACTAGTCTTCATTAACTAACAGTTGCGCATAGCTGTGAATGATAGGTTAGAGCGGAGCAACATCCCTCTAACCTATTTTTTTGATTATCTGAATAATATGTGGAGTATGGTGTTAACGGTAACGTTAATAAGTATGTTCAATCTTTGCAGGTGAATAGATTCATTATAGCAGCCTTGATAACGGTATTTATCGCAACTGTTGCGGGTTGTACTGGGAATACTGATTTGGGTGAGGAGAAACCCAATATCCTGATTATTATGGCAGACGATGCCGGCTATCACGATTTTGGATTTCAGGGTTCCGGGGAGATGGAAACCCCGAATCTGGATCGATTGGCAAAAAATGGAGTGGAATTTACCGATGCCCACGTGACGGCGTCGGTTTGCAGCCCTTCCAGGGCCGGCTTGTTAACCGGCAGGTATCAACAGCGATTTGGACACGAAGCAAATAGTCCTCCCACTGATATGGGAATGGATACTTCGGAAGTTTCTCTGGCTGATGCGCTAAAAAAACAGGGATACACTACCGGAATTTTTGGGAAATGGCACCTGGGATCTGCCCCGAAATATCATCCCAACAGGCGCGGGTTTGACACATTTTACGGTCTGTTGGCGGGCAGCCGCTCCTATTTTCCGGCCGGGTATGATTCCACTAGTAGTCGGGCCATGCGTTATAACAGGCACTATGTCGGTTTTGACGAGGGATATTTGACGGATGTGCTGGGGGACAGTACATCGGCTTTTATTGAGAGAAACAGCAGCAATCCCTTTTTTGCTTTCCTTTCCTTTACCGCGGTTCACACACCGATGCACGCCAAAGAAGAGGATTTGAACCGATTCGAGGGTCATCCCCGGCCCAAACTGTCGGCCATGACCTGGGCCATGGACCGGGCGGTTGGTAACGTGGTCACCTCACTGGAGCGGAGTGGACAATTGGATAACACCCTGATCTTTTTTTTAAGTGACAATGGGGGACCGCCATTCAATAATTCCAGTAATGAACCCCTGAAAGGTTGGAAAGGTCTTGAGTTTGAAGGCGGGCACCGGGTTCCGTTTATTGTTCACTGGATGGGAGAATTAGAGGGCGGCAGCAGATTCGACGGGTTAACCTCCTCGATGGATATTTATGCTACTTCGCTGGCGGCTGCAGGGGTGGAAGTACCCACCAGGCTGGATGGAGTTAATCTTCATCCTTATCTGAAAAGAGAAAAGCAGGGAAATCCGCACCAAAAACTCTACTGGAGAAAGGAAGGAAAAGCAGCGATGCGGGATGGAAAGTGGAAATTAATCCGTCTGCGGGATTATGGGTACCGCCTCTACAATCTCGATCAGAACATCGGGGAAACCGTACATTTCAGCGAATCTAATCCCACGCAATTTGAACAGATGAAAGCGGATCTGCAGGCGTGGGAACGACAAATGACAGAACCGTGGTGGCACGAACGGAAAGAGTGGAGAACAGTAACATGGGATATCCACAAGGCCCTTATGGAGAATACCACCCCGGAGAAATTACGACCGTAAAATAGAACGCAGGTTCGATAAATGTTTAACAATTAATTTAGGCTATGAGGTACACACCGGCAGCATTGGCACTTTACCTGATTTTCGGTTTCTGTTCATCCGTTGGTTACAGCGTGCAACCAACGGATGAAGAAAAAGAACCTGATGGACCCCCGAATATTATTTTTCTGATGGCTGAGGATATCAGCAATGACCTGGAAACCTATGGTACAAAGGGGGTACAAACGCCCAACTTGAACAAGCTGGCCGACCAGGGCGTCAAATATACCAATGTGTTCAGTACAAACCCGATCTGTTCACCCAACCGGTCGGCGATAATGGTGGGTGCCCATCAAAATATGATCGGGGCCCAACATCACAGAAGTAACCGGAACAAGATACTTCCGGAACCCTATAAGCCGATCACCTACTGGCTGCGAAAAGCGGGATACACGAATATCCTTGGAAATGAACTGGTTCGGGGAAATGGCGGCAAGATCGATGTCAATTTTAAACATGCTGCCATTGGTCCATACGACGGGAAAGACTCCTTTGGACTATTTGACAAACGGAACAGGATTGATCTGGATGACCAGCCCTTCTTTGCACAGATACAGCTGAATGTAACCCACCGCGGAGACTGGTGGAAGGAGGTATCCGAAGAGTCGGAAGATCCCGTAGACCCTGAAGAAGTGGAGTTGCCCCCCTTTTTGGCAGATACCCCGATTATCCGCCAGGACTGGGCCCGCTACCTGGACCAAATTGAAGCAATGGACCATGAAGTCGGTTTGATCATGGCCATGCTGGAAGAAAAAGGAATTGCCGATTATACGGTGGTCATTTTTATTGGTGACAACGGCCGGTGTAATATCCGGGGGAAGGGCTACCTTTATGATTCGGGACTGCGTGTTCCGATGATTATCCGATGGCCCGGGCAACTTGAAGGGGGGCATGTAAATGACCAGGTGATCAGTGTAACCGATATTTCGGCTTCCATACTCAAGATAGCGGGGGCCGAACTACCCGGTTACCTAACGGGGCAACCCTTTATACTGGAAGAGTCGAACCGGGAGGCTGTGATTTCTGCACGCGACCTTTGGGATGAGGTCATGGAACGTTCCAGGAGTGTGACTACCGAACGGTATAAATATATCCGCCATGACATACCCTGGGTGCCCTACGATGCCGGCCAGGCTTACCTCGAATTCTATCGTCCCGCAGTCCACGTAATGCGGCGCCTGATGCACCAGGGGCGGCTTGATTCCGTTCAGGCAGCATTCTTTCAGCCCGAAAAGCCGAAAGAAGAATTTTACGATCTCGCAACCGACCCCCATGAAACCCGCAACCTGGTGGGCAATCTCGCTTACAGCACCAAAATTAAAGCGTTGCGCGATCGACTGCAGGCATGGGAACGGGAATTGCCGGGTACGCCCATCGAGGAGTTCAACTTTACGGTACCCAGGGCACCGGCTATTCTGCAGTGGATTAAATATGAACGCAATGACCTGTATCAACAAATGCTGAATGGGAAGGAAATCGGTTTTTCAAGGGCAAGACAGTTATATCAAAATCGTAATTGACCGGTCTCATCTATCTACCAATACCTATTGTCTATGATCCTCTTAACACATAGCAGATGTAAGCTGGCAGGTGTATTGTTTCTCGTATTTGCCACGATATCGTGCCGGAATTCAACGAACAATCCGCACAATACCCAAAAACCCAACATACTTTTGATCAATATTGACGACCTGGGATGGAAGGATCTCGGGTTTATGGGAAGCAGTTATTACGAAACGCCGAATATTGATCGCTTGGCCACCCGGGGTATGGTTTTCAGTCGGGCATAC
>JAWVZC010000391.1:0-3899 GCA_033722415.1 Balneolaceae bacterium
CATACGGCACCACCGAGGGACAGACACGAAAGATCTGCGAATTCCTGGGAGAAGAGGCACGCAAGGCGGGGCATGAGGTGGCCCTTAGTGACACCACGGGACCCCATCTGCAACCGAAAGGGTTCGAGGCTGCGATCATCGCGGGATCGGTGCACTATGGACATTACCAAAGCTCGCTGGAACACTATGTCCGGAAACATCACAAGATGCTCAACAGCATTCCCGGCGCTCTCTTGTCGGTCAGTCTGACCGCGGCCAGTGACGAACCGGACTCATGGAAGGAACTGGAGCAGATCACGGAGGATTTTCTGACTAAAACAGGGTGGAATCCCGACATCGTGGAACAGGTGGCCGGGGCACTGCGGTATTCGAAATACAACTTTTTCAAAAAGTTCATTATGCGGATGATCGCCCAAAAAAGCGGGGGCGGCACCGATACAAGCGAGGATTACGAATATACCGACTGGTCGCAGGTTAAGGATCTGCTGCATGAACTTGAAAAATTCTCGACCGGAAAGGTAACAGCAACATCCGGTTAAAGGAAGGAAACTGTACCATGCCAAAAGTGGCATCTGAAATCAGAAGAATTGAAGGGCTGGTAGAACGGCTCAATGATTGCTGGGTAAACGACAAGCTGGAGAATATGGCAATCTATTTCCACCGGGATGTGGTTCTGCTTGCGTCCGGAACAAACAAGCGTATCTGGGGGACGGGAGGCTGTCATCGATACCTACGCAGAATTCCTGCTAACTTCCGAGGTGACCGCTTTCCATATTGAGGAGATGCTGGTGGATCATTTTGAAGCCACCGCCGTGGTGTATTACACCTTCAATATACGTTACCGTGTCGAGAACACCGCATTCGACGAAACGGGCTCCGAAATCCTGGTATTCGAGCGGCATGCCGACCAGTGGCTTGTCGTCTGGCGCAGGCAGTATCCATCTTCGATATGATTGCTGCCGGCATCATACAATTAATGCACGATCCTTTATCAAAAAGGTGGACTTGATTCAAGTATCCGCTCGATTTTAGGTTTCCTTGCCGATATAAGCCATTGTGTTGCGCTTTCCTTTCTTCTGCTTAAAGCAGCATTTAACTCGAACCGCCGGGTAACGAGGATCTCCAAACAGAAATGGTTTCTTAACGCTTCGGCTCCGGTCACATCGGCCAACAAAAATTTTCTGAGACCGGGAATAGCAATACCAGGTAACAAATCCTCTCTCCGAACTGTGGGTTAACAAGTATCAGAGCGATGCCATACGTGCCTGCCGGCAATGCGCGCTCACGCTCCATTTCACAGCACAGAAAATGGCAATACCCCGCGGTTACCGGTGCAGCCTGGGGGTGCCCCCACATTGAAAAAACATAAACGGGCACCAAAACGTACGGAAGCCGTTAATTTAGGAAAGACGTAAACTGTATGAAAAACATACATTTATTTGGAATTAATATTAGAATTATTCAATATTTATAAAAAGAGACAGCTGTCGGCTCATAACCCAGGCAGAATAGTAAAGGAGAGTGAAACATGTACCGGAAAGGAGAAGATGCACATCGTTATTTGGTAGAGAAGTTGCTGAAATTGCTCAGTCAGCTCAGGTTCTCGGAAATCCAGGTAAAGTTTCACGCGGATTATCCTTCTCCCGAAGAGATCCAGACAGAAAGTGATTCGCGCTCGCAAAAGTATATTCCCACCCTTGCAGCCAAAAAAAATGAGGTGAGTTACTATTTCGAACTGATCTGTGACACCAGCAAGGATATTTTTCAGATCAAGAACCTGATTGATACGTTGCCGGAACCAAAGGAGGGATGGATCAACAATTTTGTCTTGGTTACGGAATATGGAAACCGGGAGGAAGTGGAGAGATTTTCCCGGAAAGCGGATCTCAGTTTTGACCACATCTGGGAACTGTAGCAGATACGGTGACAAATGTAGGGAAAATTACTACACGCCAATCATCTGGACACGGGTTTACCTCCTTGCAGTTTCTGTGATTGTTTATCCTACCTGAAAATTAAAACGTGAAATTCTCGTTATGCGATTATTGTCAGTTTTTTAATCGATTTGTCTCATTCTCTGGATAAGCTGCACACGGACGCCGGAACAGCAACCCAAGGCTGATAAAGCTGTCGTTGTTGATACCTCCGCCGTCATGCAGGAGGGGCGGCAGATCGCAAGCTCCGCCTTCCAGGCACTGAGTTCTAACCTGAAACAGGCCATAGTAGTAGAGGGAGTGTCGGGGGCCCTGAAGTTCTGCAATATAGAGGCGATGCCGTTGACCGAATCGCTTTCCACCCATTTTGGGGTAGAACTCAGGCGGGCGTCCCATCGACCGCGAAATCCGTCGAACCAGCCCGATTCACTGGAGATGGTCACAATCCGCAAATACCTGCAGCAGCTGGATTTGGATAACGAGCCGGAACCGGTAGTCTATGCGGACAGCAGGCGAATAGCCTTTCACGCACCGATTCGGATCAGTACCGGGCTCTGCCTGAATTGCCACGGCCGTCCCGGGAATGAAATTGCCACGGAAGATCTTAAACTCATTCAATCGCTGTATCCGCAGGATGAAGCCACCGGATTTGAGATGGGAGAGCTCCGCGGTATTTGGAGTATCACGTTTCCCCGAGATCACTTTACGGATAACAACCGGTGAAACCCCCGTCTGCCGGTGCCGGTCCGGCGGATCGGCGGCAGGATGCCGTTAACAAGCTGTTTACCAGGATAAGCGACCATGCGAAAAACCATTCATACGTACTGTGAGGTATTAAAGTCTCATAAAGCTCACCGACTGTACCTGATCAGGAATTCAGGTCTGCCGGAATCGAGGATGAATATCGACCTGGCGAAAGCGTTTGCTCAAACTGCCGGACTCAAGATGATAAAAGAGTTTACGGCGCTTTCCCCCATGTGAGGCACCCGAAGACAGTCCCGAGGAATTTCTCTGTTTTTGTGGGATACTCGCCATGGGGTGACTTGCGATGGAGGGCAAAAACAGTTCGATCGCAACATTGCGCGCAGCGGCCTCTGACCCGCGCAGGCGAATTCGGGAGGCGGTAGTGCTGGCCCTGCAGATGATCGGCCAATATGATATGGACTGGCTCATAGGTATTGCCAAAAGCTGGATCAGGGGCAACAGCTGTGAAAAGTGCGCTGCAGTGGCAGCGATCTGTGAACCGGAACTGCTCTGGGATCCCGGACATGCCAAACCGATTTTTGAGATACTGGACAAGGTCACCGAACAGTTTGAAAGCGGTAACACCGGTCGTACCTCGGCCTGCGAATGCCTGCGTGACGCGCTGGCTTCCTGCTGGAGTTTGGCGGTCACTGCCTATCCCGAACCGGGAAAACCGGTGATGGAAAAGTGGATTGCTTCCACAAACCCTGATATTCGGTGGTTCATGCAGCAAAACCTGGAAAGCGAAAAACTAAGGGAAGTCGACGCTGAATGGGTTAGTATGATGAAAATGAAACTGGAAGCCAACCCGGTGAAGGAGCTGCAATCCGGTAACTGAACTGGTGGACAGGTATTGACGATTGTAATTCGGTCATGGTATTTCATTAACCGCCTGCTTTTCACCACCCATTTCAACAGTGTGGCTGCCGGTAAAGGGCAAGGAGTTTGTCCATGGAAATGTAATATGTAACGGGGATTGAACCTGGCGGTTGTTGGCACCATTCGATTTCGTTATTCCGGGATAAAGCGGCAGCAGCCGGTATTGTACAGGCCAATGCTGTGGGAGTGCAATGGTGGATTCATCCACGCTGAAAAAATTATACCTGCAGACCGTAGCTGTATTCTATTAAACGTAAGCTCGGGATAAGAAGTATTGGGCATACCGCTTTTATCGTCATTGGGTACCCTTTTTGGTAGTGTTCATTTTTTCACCGATGAAAA
>JAWVZC010000392.1:0-3847 GCA_033722415.1 Balneolaceae bacterium
TACACAAGGTCGAGTTTAAAGTGACAGATCAGAACGGTGAGCCTGTCCAGGGGGCATCGGTGGAGGCGAGCAACAACAAGGCTACCTCTACAGATGAAAACGGTACGGCAACGCTTCGTTTCGGAACCGTCGGTATACACACGGTAACGGTTATGGCATCGGATTATCTGCCAACCACGATGACGGTTACCCTGCCCGCTGACAACGGGAAAGTGAAAGAAGCCCGTTTGGCCACACAGGTTGATTATAGCGGAGGGGCCTTTGCCCGGATGACTGGCGCACAGATCTATCCCATGTTGTTTACCTACATGTTTAACAGCTTTGGATACAACATGGAATTAACAAAGTACGAAGCTGGAGAATGGACCAGGTGGAAGATCGTAACTTCTGAAGAGGACGAAGACGCGTTACATGTGAAAAAGGCTTTTTTGAAGGAAAATGACGAGGGCCAACAGTGGTGGCAAATCCAGATGTTCGGGGAAAGTGACCAGGAGGCGACCTATACGGCGGAAGTGTTGTTCGATACCAACCGATCTTCGATACGGCGGTACCGCGAAAAGATAGGAGACGAAAAGCCGCAGGAGAAACCGGTTACAGAAAACTGGTACTCTCAGCCTACACAGTTAACCGAAGAATCGGTGGAGGGAGCCACCGAGCAACAGGATGTGCAAGTAGATGTGCCCAAAGGAACATTTACGGCCGATCTGATCAATTTTGGAGTGGCACCGGAGGTACAGCTTAAAATATGGAGTGTAACCGATCTACCCGGTGGAACGGTGCAGTACTCAACAGTGCAGGAGGGAGAGACGGTGTATAAAAGTCAGCTTGTGGATTATGGCAGCAAAGCTGAAACCGTGTTAAACTCCTATTGATGGTCAGTAGAGGTTAGGAGAAATACCAAACATGAATTGAATCTGCATCCGAATATTGCAATGGCCTTTTTATGTGCCAAAAGAAAAAGCCTCAGCGGGTTTGCTGAGGCTTTTAATGTAATATTGATCTAAAGAGTCAAGAGATATAGGATCTGGAAACGGCCCACACAATATCCCTCATCTTTTAGTACCGATAATGATCCGGTTTGTAGGGACCTTCTTTTGGGACGCCGATATATTCAGCCTGTTCTTCTGAGAGATCCTCCAGTTCCACGCCAATTTTTTCGAGGTGCAGGCGCGCAACCTTCTCATCCAGGTCTTTCGGCAGAACGTGAACATCCAGGTCAAAATCTTCCGGACGGTTCCACAAGGCGATCTGTGCCTGCGTCTGGTTGGTAAAGCTGTTGGACATAACGAAAGAGGGATGCCCGGTTGCATTACCGAGATTCATCAGTCGTCCTTCCGAAAGCAGGATGACTTCCTTGCCGTCCTCCAGCCTGAACAGGTCTACCTGCGGCTTGATATTATCGCGTTCAGCATTCTCTTTCAGCCAGGCCACGTCGATTTCATTATCAAAATGCCCGATGTTCCCCACAATGGTTTTATCTTTCATCGCCTTGAAGTGGCGTTCGGTGATAATGTCTTTGTTACCGGGAGCGGTAATCACGATGTCGGCCTCCTTGACAGCATCGTCCATCTTTTTTACTTCGTACCCTTCCATGGCGGCTTGCAGGGCGCATATCGGGTCGATTTCGGTAACAATTACTCGGGCACCGGCTCCGCGCAACGAAGCTGCCGATCCTTTACCCACGTCGCCGTAGCCGGCTACCACAGCAACTTTGCCGGCAAACATAATATCAGTAGCGCGACGGATCGCATCCACACACGACTCGCGGCATCCGTACTTGTTATCAAATTTCGATTTGGTTACCGAGTCGTTCACGTTGATCGCCGGAGCTCCCAGTTCACCATTTTTGGCCATCTGGTAAAGCCGGTTAACACCGGTAGTGGTTTCTTCGGAAATTCCGTTGATGCCTTCCAGCAGTTCGGGATGCTCCTCATGGACAACCTGGGTAAGATCACCGCCGTCGTCCAGAATCATATTCAGCGGTTCCCCGTCGGGGAAGTAGAGCGTCTGCTCGATGCACCACCAGTATTCTTCTTCCGTCTCCCCTTTCCAGGCATAAACGGGAACACCGGTATCGGCAATTGCAGCCGCTGCTTCATCCTGGGTGGAAAATATATTACAGGATGACCATTGAACCTCTGCACCCAGTTCAATAAGGGTTTCGATCAGGACCGCAGTTTGTACGGTCATATGCAGGCAGCCGGCTATACGGGCTCCTTCAAGCGGCTGTTCATCACGATACTCTTCGCGCAGGGCCATCAACCCCGGCATTTCGGCCTCAGCCAGACGGATCTCCTTGCGACCCCAGTCGGCCAGCCCGATATCTTTTACTTTATAGGGTAGTTTTTTATCAACTTGTTGTGTCATGAAATTACTTCATTTATGGTTGGATATTAATTGCTAAAAATAGGTCAAATAAGAGAGTCTATCAAAAAGGATGCCCTGAGTGATTTTATGCACTGAACCATTAGTAAACCTGTATCCAAATCGGGGCGTTCATTTTTACAGATGAACTTATAACTTAGCCTAAATTTCTCCGATACTCTCTTAGAATTTTCTTACACTTTAAATCTTGAATCGACCTGGAGCGTTATCCGTGCTTTTCGATGATCTCCTTGGCGTGTTTGTAGTCGCCCTCAGGCCCACGGCTACCCATGGAAGATTCGATAAATTCACCATTAGGTCCCACAAATACCTTAAACGGAATACCCTGTACATTCAGTTTTTCGTGTAGTTTGTTCTCGTCGTACAGATATTCGAAGTCATAGTCATGATTTTGAGCAAATGTGCGTGCATCCTCCTTGTCGTCGGTAAAGCCCGGGGTTACGGCCAGTACTACAAACTGGTCTGGATAGTTTTCCATTAATTTCTGCATGGTGGGGAAACTGGACAGGCAGGGCTTGCACCAGGTCTCCCAAAAATCGATCAGTACCACCTTGCCTTCAAACGCCGAAAGTTCCACCGTGTTACCCTGAAGATCGGTAAAGCTGGCCTGTTCAACTACTTCAGCACTGCTGGCCGACTTGTTCTGTTGGGATGAGTCGGATGCTGTCTCTTTCTTCTTTTCGCTGCTGCAGGCGATGACAAAGAGCAATGCTACCAGATATATCAACCTATTTCTCATGGAATAATACATTTATTTAATTTCAACTTTAAAATAACTGAGAAGCACCTGTAATATTTTACTGAACGGGTAAAGGTATCATTTTTTACGTTGCAGACGTAATTTTAATTTGTGACAACGCAGTGTTCATTTTGTAACTTCCGGGCTTTTCAAAGCCAGGTTAATTTTAAAACAGTCGGATGAAATACGATTTCATCATTGTGGGAGCCGGCATCGTCGGACTTTCCACTGCATATAAACTTTCACAAAAATATCCCGATCTCAATATTCTTGTTCTGGAGAAGGAAGACCGGGTTGCCGCCCATCAAACCGGACACAATTCGGGGGTTATTCATTCCGGTATCTACTATAAGCCCAACAGCTACAGGGCAAAAAACTGTGTGAACGGTCGCCATCAGCTGGTCGATTTTTGTGAGAAGCATGAGGTCGATTACGAGATCTGCGGTAAAATAATTGTTGCCTCAGAAAAGGAGGATATCCCCCGCCTGGAACGAATCTATGAAACCGGTCAAATTAATAAGATCGAAGGGATCGAAATGGTCGGCCGGGAGCGTATGAGGGAGATCGAACCCTACGCCGAAGGGGTAAGGGCGATTCATGTACCCTGCTCCGGAATCGTTGATTTTGTAGGGGTGTGTGAAAAGCAGAGAGAGCTAATCGAAGCTCGTGGCAATCATGTAAAATTTAACCAAGAGGTCCAAAACATTCGCCATTATAACGGCA
>JAWVZC010000393.1:0-3845 GCA_033722415.1 Balneolaceae bacterium
ATAATACGAATCCAGCCTACCAAAAAGAACTGGTCAACGGCGGGGGAGGTGAGCCTGCACTCCGGTTAACAGAATCCTTTACCCAAAGCCTGATACTGATCTACTCGGGTACGATTCAGCTTTCCGACAAAGTGCTGTTTAAATCGGAGGCTTCATTCTTCAGCAGGCGATCTGTTGACTACCTGACGGAAGAGCTACGTTCCATCGATATTGCGGATCCACCCCCCGCTGAACAGGCCAGGCTGGCACAGATTTTCGAGGAGAACCAGGACGGATTTTTAAAAGAAAAGCCCTGGATTTCCGGCATGGCCGGTGTTGAATTTACGCTCAGGGACTGGACGATCGGTACCCAGTTTATCGATGAAATTATCCTGGAATACGATGAGCAATTACTGCAGGAGCAGCACTACCCGTATGTTACATTGCTGCTGCAGCGGAGCTTTGCGAGGGACAAACTGGAGTTTCGCAGCTTCAGCCGCTTCAATATGGAGGGAGAGGATTTCTGGCTGAATCCCGAGTTTACCTACACGGGAATCGACAATCTTGAAGCTTCGCTCGGAACGCAGCTTTTTGGAGGGGCCGATCCCGGTGATTACTACGGCCACCTTTCATTCAGCAATTACGCTTCCAACAGCTTTGGATACCTTCAGGTAACCGCCTATTTTTAGCAGGTTAGAAGCGAATATGCCATTCATCGTCACCGGTCATACGGGGCACCGCTTCTCACAACCGGCGATCCGTTATTTTCCTACGGAATTCCGCCGGGGTGTTAAACTACTTGTCTTCGGGAATTCGACTGGCCTGCGGCTGAACGCGACGAAACCAGGATTACAAGCTGTGAAACGGGGTGATCGGCCGTGTTGTCACAACAAGGGCTTGTCAATGGTTTGCATTCATATCTGCTGAGAATATCGGGGCATCTTGCCGGGGCGCATGATCTCGGCAGAAAATGGGGCAGAGCTCCCGAAGCCAGGAATAAACTTTTTAGTGGTATTCCGGAATGAATCGACTTCCCTGTTGGTTAGCGTCATTCATTCCAAAACCTGATACATTATGCTGAAACGAATTGCCGATCTGATAATCGATCATCCCCGGCCAATCCTGTTTATCTTCGGAATATTGGTCCTTTCAGCCATTTATCCCGCACTCAGCATACGCACCGATTTTAATCTCGAAAATTTTTTCCCGAAGCAGGATCCCACTATCAGGGACTACGAATTTCTGGAACAGGAGTTCGGCAGAGATGATAATGTAATCATGGTGGGTTTCCGGCACGACTCCCTTCTGTCCCGCAAGGTACTGGCCGACCTGCAGGCCATCGTGGATTCAGCCGAGACCGTTCCGCTGGTTACCGAGGTTCGCAGCCTCTGGTCGGCCGAAAAGATAAAGGGAAATGGTGCCCGGCTGGAGTTTGATCCCTACCTGGAACCCGGAGAGGCTGCTTTGCCCGGTGACAGCCTCAAAAACGAACTTACGGGTGACGCGTTCGTGGAAGGATTCCTGATCAATGAAGAGGCCACCGTAACCGCTTTTTATGTCGAAATTTCAGGTGATGAAAACAACTTCGACACCCGGAAGCTGATCATTCGCCACCTCAACGAAATTCTCGACCAGTACCGCGGGGAGTATGAATTTCGTATCTCCGGCATCCCCTACTACCGGAACCAGTATGTCAACTACCTGAATGATGAAATCACATTCTACATCACACTCTCCTCCCTTCTTATTATCCTGCTGCTCTGGATACTGTACCGAAGCGCCCTCGGGGTCCTGTTTCCCATGATCATCGTCTGGTTTACGATCCTATTTACACTGGCCATCATGCAGCTTACCGGCGGGTATTTTGAAGTGATGTCCAGTACCATTGCCCCGATTTTGCTCTGCGTCGGTATCGCCGATTCCATTCACATGATTTCCAAGTACGATGACGCCCGCGTGGACGGCATAGAGAAGCGCGCATCCATCACCGAGATGCTGCTTACGCTCGGGAGCGCCACGTTCCTGACCAGCGTTACCACGGCCATCGGTTTCGGCACACTGATGACCAGTAACATCGTGCCGATGCAGCGGTTCGGCATCTATACCGCGGTCGGGGTACTTGTGGCGTTTCTTATAACCATCACGTTTCTGCCATCCGTACTCACTATAACCGGGAACCGGAAAATATTCAGGGACAAGAGCGCCTACCTCTTCGCGTTTTTCCAGGAGACGCTCAAAGAGATCAGCCGTTTCAATCAGGTACATTACCGGAAAATTGTGGTAGTCACACTGCTCTTTACCTTCGCGGCGGGCAGCGGAATCCTGCTGCTAAAGGTTAACGGAAAAGTTTTTGATGAGCTGGGGCGGGATACCCAGCCGATACGGGATGCCGAGTTTTTCAGTGAAAATCTCACCCCGCCCTACCCCATGGAGTTTGTTATCGATACCGGAAACGAAAACGGAATCATGGATCCCGATTTCCTGCAACGGGTGGAACGGCTTACCGAACACCTGCAGCAGCAGCCGGAAGTTGACCGGGTTATTTCGATCAATACCCTGCTCAGGGAGGTGCACCGGGCTATGGCTCCGGAGCAGTACCGGGAGCAGCCGCTTCCCCAAAACGAGCAGCTGATAGCCCAGTATATCCTGTTACTGGAGTTCAGCGAGTCGGACATTCTGCCCCGGTTCGCCGACTTCTCGTACCAGCGAATCCGGGTGGCCACCAATGTCTATGACGTGGGTTCCTACCAAATTAACAATCTTCAGCAATCCCTTCAGCAGTATCTGCAGCAGCAATTCCCGGATTCCCAGGTGACTTTGACCGGCAGCACCATTCTGAGTGCCGACCTGAACGGGAAAATCGTCAATTCGCTATTCAAAAGCATTCTGCTGGCCTTTCTGCTGATCTCCATCATTATGGCTCTGCTGTTCAAAAACACGCGTATGGTGCTGATTTCACTGGTGCCTAATATTCTGCCCCTGTTAATGGTTGCCGGGTTTATGGGATTTACCGGAATCGATATAAAGGCTTCCACAGCCGTAATATTTACGATTGCTTTTGGTATAGCAGTGGACGACTCCATTCACTACCTGGCTCGTGTACGGGTGGAGATGAAACGGGGGCGAACCCTGGATGAAGCCCTGCATTATACCACGGTAAAAACGGGAAAGGCGATTGTGGTAACCAGCCTGATCCTGATCGCTGGATTCGGCTCGCTGTTGACCAGCGTGTTCATTTCAACGGTGTATATGGGCCTGCTGGTGGGCATCACCGTATTATCGGCCGTTATCTGCGATCTACTGCTGCTGCCATCACTCTTTTACTGGATCAGGCCCGAACTCAATGTTGATTCAGTTCCTGAAGCGTCCGGTTCCAGATCACTTCATGAACCTGTTGCTGAGAAAGGGTAGCATCCACGGGTATGATGCGGGGTTCACGCAGCGAAAGTTCATCAAATCCCTGGATCACCTTCCTGAAAAAATGATCGCCGGACTGTTCCATGCGATCTTTGGGAAAAGAGTCAATTCTTTTTTTCGATTCTCCAAGACTTATTTTCAGGTAAAAGGTGAGATCCGGTCTGCGCCGGTGGCTGGCCAGTTCGTTTAGCTCGGCAATCGCCTCCAGCGAAGCCGAAGAGCGTCCGTAGCCCTGGTAGGCAGTGGTGGAATCATAAAATCGATCGAGGATAACGACAGCTCCCTCATCCAGCAGCGGCAGCACCCGCTCCGAAATAAGCTGGGCGCGAGCGGCCGAAAACAGCAGCAGCTCCGACACGGGATCAATATCTATGTCCGTTTCAAGCAGCAGGGAACGTATTTTTTCGGAAAGTTCGGTCCCCCCCGGCTCCCGGAATACCTCGACCCGG
>JAWVZC010000394.1:0-3843 GCA_033722415.1 Balneolaceae bacterium
AAGCGGAGAGGGAGGGATTCGAACCCTCGGTACCCGTAAGGGCACACTCGCTTTCCAGGCGAGCCCGTTCGACCGCTCCGGCACCTCTCCAAAGGGTCGAGAAAGAGCGCAAAGATAGAGCAAAATTCCTGCGATATCAATGAGAAGTTAAAAACCGTAGGTGAAGATATGCCTGGTATAGGCTCTTACCGGCTCCCCGTTGTTTTGTGCCGGACGAAACCTCCACCGCAGCGCCGCTTCCAGCGTCGCTTCGGGCAAACCGTAATTGATACGATCCACGATTTCGGAAAATTTTACCTTGTCGTCATAAACTTTGATTTGCGCAATGGAGGCCTCCTCCACCCGGCCCTCCTTGTCGACCAGGAAACTGACCCAGATCTCCGCCTTTATATCGGCTTTTTTTGCGGCCTCCGGTACGGTGGGTTCCACGATCCTCACAACGCTTGGCGGGGTATGGGGACTGGAGGCCACCCGGTCGGCATCCCCCAGCACCCCTGTCCCCTCCATCTCCATCGGATTGGGAAGGTCCAGCAGGTCGATCTCTTCGAGTACTATCGGGTCCTCTTCAATGATTTGGTCGTCCGGAACGGGCACCGGCACCTGGGGCGTGGGCGGCGGTGGAGGAGAACTTTCCTGGGTTGTAATCTGTATCTGCTCGATCGCTATTTCGGATTCGCTGTAGGAGATCTCCTGTGGCGGGCGTTCCCGCTGTTGAACCGGCCACCAAACAACAAGCATCAACATCATAAGCTCGGAGGCAATGATGCCGCCCATGATCTTCAGTCGGTAGGGAACTTCATCCAATATGTCTGCTATCGGTTTCAGTACGATTTACCTCTTTGAATAGTTCAGGGATCAAGCCGTTGAATGCCGTTTATCCGATCTCAATGATTCCAGCTTCCGTGCAATCTGTTTACGAACATAATCTCTTAATTCCTCGACGGTGTCGAATTGCTGCGGGTCTACAGGTTCCAATATGCGTATATAAAACCGCTGCCGAAAATGAAGTTTCCAGGAACCGGCCGGCATCGCCAGGTGTCCTCCTTCTAAAACGAGCGGCTGTATTCTAAAATTATACTGCCGGGCCAGGGTGAAGGCCCCATTCTTAAATCGTCTGAGCTCACCGGCAGACGTACGGGTGCCTTCCGGGAAAATCATGGCCGGTATACCTGCCTGGATCGGTTCTACCAGCTTGTCGAGCCGTTTTACGGAACTAAGGCTCCTGCGGTCGATCCCCAAGTGGCCGGTCATCCAGGTGATCCAGCCCAGAAACGGTATGTAAAACAGGCTTTTTTTGGATACCCATTTCATGGTCCAGGGCAACAGATAGGTCAGGGGCATATCGAGGAAACTCTGGTGATTGGCTACAAAGATCGTCGGTCTTCCGGCGGTGTAGTTATCGATCCCTTCAATCGAGACCGACCAGCCCGGATTCACCTGCATCATACAAAATGCGAGCCCTTTGAGAATGCGGTTGGGGATCCGCCGAAAACGGTCGAAAGGCAGTGACAAAACGAATGCCAAAGTAACCAGGATAAAAAATAAGATGAAGCAAACTCCCCAGTAGATCCATATAATAACGCTCCCGAACGTACGCATCTCAGGACCTGTCTTCTTTAATACTTAAAAATGCTTTCCTGATAAAACCGTCATGCTCATCCAGCTTTTGGCGGGCTTCTTTTCTGGAGATATCTCCCAGGGCCATCAGCAGCGCGGTTTTAACGTGTCCACCGGCTTCCTCCAGTTTCCCGGTGGCCTCCTCATAATCCAGATCGGTAAAATTCATTATGATGCGCCGGGCCCGTTCCTTCAGCTTCCTGTTGGTCAGCAACAAGTCGACCATAACATTTTCATACACTTTCCCCTGGCGGATCATGGCACCGGTGGTGATCATATTCAGCACCATCTTTTGTGCGGTGGCACTCTTCATCCGCGTGCTTCCCATGATAACTTCAGGTCCGACCGGAATATCGATCAGGATATCCACCTCCAGCTCAATCTGCTCTCCCGGCACCGTTGTCACAAGCAGAGTTTTGCATCCCCTATCCGCCGCTTCCTTCAGGGCACCGTGCACGTAGGGTGTGCGCCCGCTGGCGGCCAGCCCACAGACCACGTCAGGGGGATGGAGGTCGATCTCATTCATCGCATTCACGCCGTTTTCCTCATGGTCCTCGGCTCCCTCCTGTGCCACAAACATCGCGGATTTTCCGCCTGCAATCAATCCGACCACCTGTTCGGGATCCGATCCGAAGGTCGGCGGACATTCCGCGGCATCCAGCACACCAAGCCTGCCGCTGGTACCGGCCCCGGCATAGATCAGTCGGCCGCCACGGGCCAGGGCCTCCTTGACCGTCTCAATGGCTTCGGCTATCTCATCCAGCTTCTTTTCCACCTCAAAGGCCACCTTTTTATCCTCCTCGTTGATCATTCGGGCGATCTCGCGGGCATCGGCCAGGTCGATGCCCATGGTGGACGGATTTCTCTGCTCGGTATCCAGCTTTTTCAGTTGATTGAAAAGGTCTTGATCCGGTTTTTCCAAAATAAGTTTCTGATTTAAAATTATGTCAGGCGTATCCAGACAATAAGTTAATGAAATGTGCATACCCTTGGTTCCACGGTAACGAAAAAACCCATAACCCCCGGTTTCCTTCATTGAAAAATCCTTAATAAAGAGGTAAATGAAAGATCTGCTATCCGTCATCCGGCGCCTTCGCCCCGGTTCCGGAAAATAGAAAAAAGGACAGCAACAGCATCCCTCCCTCTTCCAGCCTCAAGAGTATTTTCATCCTGATTCACGTTTTGTTACAGGATTTCTGCAGCCACAGCAGAAACCGTTTTGGGTCGGCCGGCGATCCGCTCCATCGGAACGGGGCAGGCCAGTATCGGATTCCCGCCGCATCCATTGTTCCGGTTACGGCTCGCGCCGATTTCTCCACCAGCGTGAGGGTGCGGCCGGCGACTCCCCGGTAAAACGAACCGCGGATCGGTTGCCCCGTCCATTGTTTAGCCTCAACAAGGCCGCTGCTACAAATGGGACCACGCCCGCTTCCCGCTCCTGCTCTCCCGGCTTTTCAATTTCAAAATGATCCTGGACAAAGTGGGTATTGTATTCCCCGTCAGCAAACGACTCATGACAGAGGACAAACCTGCAGAACGGAATGGTAGTGCGGCATCCCGCAATTTCATACTCTTCCAGTGCACGAAGCATCCGGTGTATCGCCTCATCCCGGTTCCGACCGTGACTGCACAGCTTAGAGATCATCGGGTCGTAGTTGATGGTCACTTGCTGGCCCTCCTCGATCCCTGCGTCTACCCGTATCCCGTTCCCCGCCGGTATGCGGTGTTTTGTCAAAATTCCGGTGCTGGGAAGAAAATTATCCCGGGGATCTTCGGCGTAGATGCGGCACTCGATGGCGTGCCCCCTTATCTCCACCTCCTTCTGGGCAAACGGCAATTCACGCCCTTCCGCCACCAGGATCTGCAGCCGCACCAAGTCCACTCCCGTAATCAGCTCGGTGACCGGATGTTCCACCTGGAGGCGGGTATTCATTTCGAGGAAATAGTAATTTCGGTCGCGGTCTACCAGGAACTCTACCGTACCGGCCCCGATATAATCGCATGCCCGCGCGGCCGACACGGCGGCCTCGGCCATCTCCGCTCTCAACTCCGGGGTCAATATCGTACAGGGGGCCTCCTCGATCACCTTTTGATGGCGCCGCTGCACTGAGCATTCCCTGTCGTACAGGTGCAGTACATTTCCATGCGTGTCGGCTATAATCTGAAATTCGACATGTCGCGGTTCCACCAGGTATTTTTCCACGTATACCCGGTCGTCACCGAAAG
>JAWVZC010000395.1:0-3834 GCA_033722415.1 Balneolaceae bacterium
CTACGGTCATTTCGGCCGCGAGGATTTCCCCTGGGAGAAATTGAATTACACCGACAAGATTCAGAACGCGCTCTAGCCCGGATATCTCACCAAGAAATTTGTTCCTCAGCATGGCGAAGCGGACATATCAGCACAGGCGTCCTATCCTGGACGTTGAGCAGGGTATTTCCGCTTCAACGCCGGTGAAGGTGAAATTTCGCAGCCCAATACACCCTGTTGTACTTATGGTATCGTTACATATGATATAAATCATTGGCCTTGAGTATGATGCATGAATTAATCCTCAATACTTGTGAGAAATCCGGTCTAGCGAAGCACCCCCAAAACCCTCCGGGGGTTCAAACCCATTGAGGGTTTTCCATCCTAACACGCGATAAGCCGGGCAGAATGCCTCCCGGCCTGAAGGACGAAAAGCTGAGACGTAATGAGTAAGGTGTGATTTTGTTTCCAAATAATCACTAACCTGTAACAAATACCGAACCCGCCTTTGCTGCGTTTGCCTCCGGCGGCTCACCAATCCACCGGCCGGAAGCACAAGCCCAGATGTTTTGCCCCTCCTATAAAATCATGCATATTGCGATATTCAGATCAATTGCCCATACTGAATATAAATTCCGGGACAATCGTGTACTTACCGCTTCTATATTAGTACGACAGGGGAAATCACGGGATTTCTTAATCAGATCGTAGGTTATTAGACCGGGATAGTTACAAAAGGGATAGATACCTGTATGGGATTCAGAAAAATATTCAATCGCCTGAACTTTTCGAGGGAATGGAAGCAGTGCGATAGCTGCGAGCTGTGGATTGCCTTTCGCGGGGGAAGTCGCGATGCCTTTTCCACCCTTTTTCTTCGCTATTATGAGCGCCTCTTCCGGTACGGGATGAGCTTCACTTCACGCGAAGAAATAGTACAGGACAGCCTTCAAAAACTGTTCTTCCGGTTATGGCAAAAGCGTGAGCAGGTAAGCACTCCCGACTCCGTACAGGGATATCTTTACGTGTCGCTGCGAAGAATTCTCTTACGGGTGAAGGAGCGGGAATCCAACCGCGGGGAACGAAATGCCAGGTACCTGGAGCGGGAAGACGAGACGATGCTGTCGATTGAACGGGAGATCATACTGGAAGAAGAGCGGGAACAGCGGCGGGAGCTCTACCGCCAGTCGATTGCGGTGCTATCGCCGCGACAAAAAGAGGCGCTGCTGCTGCGCGTGGATGAGGGAATGAGCAACCCGGAAATTGCTGAGATTATGGGCATCTCCGATAAGCGCGTACGTAACCTGATCTATGAAGCCACCAAGCGGATACGCGAGGAGATCTACTACCTGACGGAATAGCATCTTTTGGAGATAGTCTATATCCCCCCGAAAGTTTGTTGTTCAGCTTGCCACCAGGTAGGTGGATTTCAAAGCTCGTACCGTGCCTGATTAAAAGCAGTACATCCTCCCCACCGGCGTCATCCCGGGCCCCGACCCGGAGATACCATGGCGTTGATTTTGTTGAACGAATTGATCAGCGTTCCTCACCTCCGTGAGATCCTAATACCCCTTCAGTCCATCAGGCCAGAATTACATCATCGGGACATAGCCCGTATTGAAATTATTTTCCCATACACTAAAGCCAGCGGCGTCATTTCGAGCGGAGTCCCGAGGTGGTTTTTCGTCGGGATGCAGTCGAGAAATCTCATCCGCTCAATTCATAGCTGGCAGAAACAATCGTGACTTTCTCCCTAAATCGAATTCAGGTTAAGGAAGTAATTCAAAAGTCACTCCAACAAATATGCGGGACATCGTGAATACGACGGTTTCTTTCTAGTCGAGTCGCGTTGATGGTTTGTGAACAAAATGATATCCCTAACCCTAAGGGGAGGTTGATCGCTTCCCCGGTCGTTACTCGACGGTTGGATGATGTGTTACACAATCTATTCCGGGACAAACCTGGCAGCATGGTCTCTGGTATAGTGAACAGTTTTTATAACCGTGAAAACAGGTAATGTATAATGGGTAACAGGCAGTTGGAAGAATTGCTGGCAGACCGGTCTTTTGTGCTGTGGCTCAAGGGACAGGGAACCCCCGAGGATCGGGATCATTGGGAACAGTGGCTCCGGGAACGCCCGGAACGCCATATGTCGCTGGTCCGCCAGGCCCGCGAACTGATGGGAGCGATCGACAGCGATTATGAGATGCCTGATGCCGCGGCCGAATTGGAAAAGCTGAATCAGAAACTTGACCGAGAAACGGTATCAACACAATCTTTAGCTTCCCGCCTGCAACAACGTTCACACCCTTACAGGCGTGCGATGGGAGCGATCGCGGCGGGCGTGCTGATGCTGATCGTGGTACTGACCAGTGTATTCGCCTACCAGCAGGGATACGTAACAAACAGTGAAGCTGAACAGAAACAGCAGGCAAAAAAACCGGAGATCCAGCAGTATCAAACCGATTATGGGGAAAAGCTGACCTTTCGCCTGAGCGACGGATCAAATATCGTGTTGAATGCCAACTCTGAAATGCGGTTCTCATCACATGTTGAGATGGGGTTGAATACCGAGGTGTGGCTGGAGGGCGAGGCCTATTTTGACATTACCCACCTTGAGGGTGACCGGCAGCGCACGTTTACCGTCCACACCGACAATGGCGCCATAGAGGTACTGGGTACCCGGTTTTCGGTGAACACGTTCCGGGACCGCACGCAGGCGGTGCTCGAGAAGGGGAAGATCAATATAAAAGTTAAAGAGGAATCTGTGGGAATCAGCAAGCCATACCTCCTGGAGCCGGGAGAGATGGCCCAGTTTACCGCTTATGACAACAAGATTGCGGTACGGGAGGTCAACACGCGCATCTACACCTCCTGGAAAGAGGACAAACTGATTTTTGATGAGACCCCGATGAGCGAGGTGGCGCAACGCATCGAGGATACGTTTGGGGTTGAGGTGAAAGTGGCAGAGCGGTTCCGGAATGAAGTACTGTCGGGTTCGATCAAAAGCAGCAGCCTGGAGGTACTTATCGAGGCGCTGGAAGAGATTTTGGAAACGGTAATAAATATCGAAGGGCAGAAAAAACGATTGTTAATTGGATCGGAATGAACGGATAATCAGAAACCCGGGAATGGAAATACACACGGTAAACAACTCAACACACAGGGGAATGAATTATATGGAACAGCTACGAAAGGTAACGGTAATGTTTGTTGCGATGGTCACCATTACACAATGGGGATTGAGCAGTGAGATACGTGCCCAGGATAATAAGTCAAATCCGGCGATGCTGACAAGTACCGATTTGACGAAGCAGCTTCAGGATAAAAAGGTAGTGTCGCTGGCTGATTTGCTTTCGAATCTTGAGCAGCAGTTCGATGTGACGTTTTTGTATAAGGATAAACTGCTCAAAAATAAATATATCAAGCCCGGGAATTTGGAACTCGGAAAAAAAACCGGGCAGGAACTGTCGTTGATTTTGCACAATCTCGGTCTCTCTTTTACCCGGGTTGACGAGCAAACCTACGTGATTTTGGAAAAAAAACCGAGCGGGAACCAGCCGGCTATGCTGGAAACGGTGAGCGGCCAGGTGACAGATGCCGCATCCGGTGAGCCGTTGCCCGGCGTCAACGTGGTGGTGCAGGGTACGACCACCGGAACCTCCACCGACAGTGAGGGCAGCTACGAACTGAATGTACCCTCCCTTCAGGATACACTGGTGTTTTCATTTATCGGGTATCAGACACAGGAGGTGGCAATTAATGGCCGAACTAGTATTGATGTAGCGTTACAGACACAAGCGGTTTCCGGAGAAGAGATACTAGTAACGGGGTATTCATCTCAGAGACAGGCAGATA
>JAWVZC010000396.1:0-3823 GCA_033722415.1 Balneolaceae bacterium
ACCTATTGAATACTAAATAATTACAGATTTGAAAAAAGGTTCCGTAATTATCATAATCGTACTGCTGCTGATACTCGCTGTAATCGGCTACCGGTATCTTCCCGTCATATGGCCCGGACTCTATTTTGCCCACGAAATGAAATATCGGCAGTTTTCGGTCCAGGCAGATCAACATCTGAACCGGGGCATTCGGTTTCTGCTGGAGGAGGCCACCGCACGTGTTCAGTTTTCCCCGCTCTACAGCGAGGACAAATCCTTCCACGTGTTCTTGTGTTATCGGCCGAAAACGTATGACCATTTTGCACGCCAGATGCACATGGATGCCAGCAGCCAGGGATTTACAATCGAGCCCCTGGGGTACCTGTTTCTCAATCTCAGGGAGATCGGCGATGTGGGACAGCGTTACGGCAAACAGTTCCCTTACTCCCTCCTGTCGGGAAAGGCCTCTCACATACTGGCGCATGAGCTGACACATACATTGATTACCGACCGCCTGGGTTATTTCGGCTCCCGAAACCTCGCCGGCTGGAAACGGGAAGGGTATGCCGAATATGTCGCTTCCGGCAGCATCCGTTCCGAGGATTCCACCTATTCTCTGGTTGAGAGAGTATCGAGCGTTCTGAACGGCCAATACGGAGAGGTTCCGCCGGCACGCCGGCAGTATATCCGCGATCAGCTTGTGGTTGAGTACCTGCTGGACATCCGGGACTGGAGTCTTCTGCAGTTGATCAACAGTCCCGTTTCCGAAGATGAAGTGTACCGTGAGATGGTTTCGTGGGCCCGTAGCCAGTAGCTCTCCTGCACGGGAACCACGATAATACCGTTCGCTGTTGCAAGAATTTTACAGACTCCTGTTTCTGTAGTTACAGATGCCGGTCCGCCGGTCTTATCCCGTGATTGACCCGCCCGAACGCCGCATTACGTCCGGGCGGGCGCGTAATGGGCGGTTAAATCCAGGTTTACGGCCGAATCGGTGTACCGTCGAGCGCCCGGACCTGGGTCCAGGTATTCAGCTGTTGATCCGGTATCGGGAACTTGGCCGCCTCCTCTTCGTTCAGGTCGACTCCCAGTCCCGGTGCTTCATTAATCTTAACGTAGCCGTTTTCGACTCGCGGTGCCCCCGGGAAAATTGCTCTGAGGCGATCAGTCATATTGGGCGCCTCCTGAATGCCGAAATTCCACACCGCCAGGTCGATTTGCGCGTTCGCGGCATGCCCCACCGGCGATACATCCCCGGGCCCGTGCCAGGCGGTTCGAACGTTGAACCATTCGCCAAGGCGCGCCACTTTCATCGCCGGGGTAATCCCGCCGATCTGTGATATATGAATGCGGATGTAGTCGATCCAGCGGTTCGTCATCGGTGTTGTCCACTCATGGGGATTGTTGTAGAGCTCCCCCATTGCGATCGGAACCGATGTTTTCTGCCGGAGCAGTTCGAACCAATCGTTATTTTCAGGTGACAACGGGTCTTCAATGAAAAACGGCCGGTACTGTTCCAGGTCTTCGCACAGCTGGATGGCATCACGGGGCTGCACCCGTTCGTGAACATCATGACACAGTTCGATCCGCTCTCCGCACGCCTCCCGCACTTTTTCGAATAGCTCGCGGGTTCCCTGCAGGTAGGTGTGGGTATCCATAAAGCGATCGCGTTCCATCCCGAAACCCGCTTTTTTGAAATCCGGTTCTCCCGTGATGGCCGTCGACCCATAACCACCCAGCTGGATTCGGCAGTGGCGGAACCCCTCCTCCATGGCCCGCTGTACGTTTTCAATTACCGCTTCCACCGACTGATCTCCGCAGTGGGTGTAGGTATCAACTGCAAACCGGGTTTTGCCCCCGAGCAGCTCATATACCGGCATGTTTGCCCGCTTGCCCTTGATATCCCAGAGCGCCTGGTCGAGCCCGCTGAGGGCGTTGTTAAGTACCGGTCCGTTGCGCCAGTAGGAGTTCTGGTAGGTCATCTGCCAGATATCCTCGATATTATTCACATTCATGCCCACGCAGAAATCGGCCAGGTAGTCGTTTACGGCGGAAAGTACCGGCCTTGCGCGCTGGCGAAATGTGGCACAGCCCAGCCCGTACAGCCCCGGCTCACTGGTCTCCACCTTTACCAAGATCAGTTCAATGCCGTGAGGGGCGGTTGCAATCGCTTTAACATTGGTAATCTCAAGCGGAGGCAACCCGTTTGTGGCACTGGCATACCGTTGTTCCTGCTCCCGTTTGTTATCACGCCAGGGGTCATTTTCCAGTGAAAACTGGCCGAACGCCCCGGCTGAAAGTCCCATTCCCATGTTTTTGATCGCATCACGTCTGTCCATTGTCTGTGTATCCCGTTTAGTTGTGTTTAAAAAGTAAGTCCCTGAAATATGTATAATTTCAGGCGGTGTTTCCTGTCAAATCATGAGTTACTGAACGTTTTTTACGGTGTTCAATCTGCAGTTGACCCATCGTATTACAGGTTGTTTCTTGTGATTTTCTCCCGGCAAATGGATACCTTTCGTGCGTTCTGAAACTCCGCAATATCGGTCCACTGTTACAGTTTATTACCCATGACCTATCTCACCACCGAAAATCTCTCGAAACACTATGCTGACAAGATCTTGTTTGAAGGTCTTTCTTTCGGCATCACAAAGGGGGATAAAACCGCACTTATTGCCGAAAACGGAACCGGGAAATCGACCCTTCTGAAGATCCTGGCCGGCAGGGAAACACCGGATGATGGCAAGGTGATGATTCAGAACGATATCTCGATCGGGTATCTCGAGCAGGAACCGGACCTGGATGAGGA
The DNA here is from genome assembly GCA_033722415.1 of Balneolaceae bacterium. Taxonomy (GTDB): domain Bacteria; phylum Bacteroidota; class Rhodothermia; order Balneolales; family Balneolaceae; genus JAMQKA01. The sequence continues at coordinate 2,789 of JAWVZC010000396.1, forward strand.
CAAGACCATCAGGTCCTATATTGCCGAGAACGATAACGAAATGGTGCGGCTGATTGACGAGTATCACCGGGCGGCAGAAGCGCAGGCAGAAGATTATAACCCGGAAACCGAGAAGGCATTTGAACAGGCAGCGGCGGTGATGGAATCGGCTGGAGCCTGGGATTATGAACAGCAGATGGAACAAATTTTGGGAAAGCTGAACATTCATGACCTGGACCGCCCGATCGATACCCTTTCCGGCGGGGAACGGAAAAGAGTGGCCCTCGCATTTGCCCTGCTGGGCGATCCCGACCTGCTGATTCTCGATGAACCCACCAACCACCTGGATCTCGATATGATCGAGTGGCTCGAGGAGTTCCTGATTTCGACCCCTGTTACCCTGCTGATGGTCACGCATGACCGCTATTTCCTGGACCGGGTGTGTGATCATATCATCGAACTGGAGGGGGGCAAGATCTACCATCACGCCGGTAATTACCAATACTTCCTGGAAAAACGGGCCGAACGCCGCGAGATTGAGCGTAAGAAGACGTACAAGGCGAAACAGATGTACAAGCAGGAACTGGAGTGGATCCGGCGGGCCCCGAAAGCCCGAACCAGCAAATCGAAATCGCGTATCGATGATTTCAAGGAACTCAGGGAGGAGGCGATGGGCGGTCGCGACGACCCGGAACTGCGTCTGCAGATGGATATGCAGCGGATGGGCGGCAAAATCGTGGAGCTGATCAATGTTTCAAAACGGTACGACGACCAGGTGATCCTGGACAGCTATGACTACGATTTTGACAAGGGGGAGCGGATCGGTATTATCGGTCCCAACGGCGTAGGCAAAAGTACATTCCTGAAGATCCTGACCGGTGAAGAGCCGATCGACTCCGGCAAACGAAGGGTCGGGGAGACGATCGCCTTCGGTCATTACCGGCAGGAAGGCCTTGAATTCAGGGAAGAACAGCGGGTGATCGACGTCATCGAGGAAGAACGTAAAATTATCGAACTCTCCAACGGCAACAAGATCACCGCCTCCCGGTTCCTGGA
>JAWVZC010000397.1:0-3814 GCA_033722415.1 Balneolaceae bacterium
TAATGGTCCAGTACCGAGGCAGGTCCATATACCAGCAGGTCGATCCCCGGTTCAAGCCTCACCCTTCTTCCCGATTTCAGGTTTCTCACAGGTACCGACCGTTTTTGTGCGATCTCATGATAGTTACGATACAGGGATGATTTATATCGGTAACCCGAGTTGTACAATGTATCGATGGGCAGGCGAGTAAGCAGTTCGGCGGCCCCTCCTATGTGGTCGGCATGGGGGTGGGAAAGAAAGACGCCGTTCAGGCGGCCGATCCCTTCCCGTTCGAGGTGGGGGAGGATGATATGGCCGGCGCTGTTGTAGCCGGGGGACCAACGCCCGGTGTCAATCAGGTAATGACGGCCTCCCGGCGTTTGAACCAGGGCGGCATCACCCTGTCCCACATCGAAAAATGTGACTGTCAGCACGCCCGGTTTCAACCTCTCCTGCAGCCTGATTCCAAGGTTCAGCGTCAGGAGGACCAGCAGCAGGCAGAATATTTTCCAGCGCAGTTCCGGTATGTTAAGCGAGGCCAGTAGAAGTATCGCGGCAATCCAGGTCAAAAACAGCATGGCCGAAGAAGGTTGAACGGCGAACCAGCTCCATTCGACGGTGGAGCCCCATTCCACAAGCTGTTCCAGGCCGGATAATGCCCGTTCGTTGGGAAAATTCAACAGCCTTCCGGCGGCGGGCCAGAGGGCGGTGACCGGGAGCAGTGCCAGGGCAAACGGCACCACCACGCCGGCGAACGGGACCACGAGTGCGTTGGCTGCCGGGCCCACCAGGGAAAACTCCCCGAAATAGTAACCCAGCAGGGGAAATAAACCGACCTGGACGACTGCGGATATCACCAAAAGATTCGCAACCTTGCCGTACCAACGGCCCCTGATTTTATCGAAAACAAGGCTGTTGATCGTCGGAAGGGTCAATAAAATGATGAAGACAGCTGAAAAAGAGAGTTGAAAACCGGGGGTGAAAAGGTCAGCTGGATTGATCAGTAGCAGGATGACGGCGGAGACAGCCGTCAGATTGATGCTGTTGCCGGCTTTGTGAAACAGCTTCCCGTAGGTGATGAAGCCGCCGGTAAGGGCGGCGCGGCTGACGGAGGATGAAAATCCTGTCAGGCCCGCATATCCCGCCAGAAGGACGACCAGGATGGACAAGCCGGTCGATTTTCCATACCGGAATGACCAGAAAAAAGGTATAACCATCCAGAAGGGTGCGATGATGAACCCGACATGCAGTCCGGAGACAGCCATTATATGGGCGAGGCCGACTCTGGAATATGCCTTTTTGTGATTCCGGTCGAGCTCGTTCTTGTAACCGAGCAGCAATGCTTTCGCTACATCCCTGTTTTCGACTGGAAAATTAAGATCTATAAGTCCCAGAACCCGCTGGCGGAAACTCGTCCAGTTTAAATTGCGTTTCGGTGGTCGTCTGCTAAACACCGTGTCGATTCCCGCGTGCAGAAAGATGTTTTGGGAAGCGAGGTACTTCCGGTAATCAAATGCGTGGGGATTACGAGGTTCCTCCAGCGGACGTATGGTAGCCTTGAAAAATATTCCCGTTCCCGGTCCCGGCCGTGACAATCCGTTGGTATTCGAAGAATCAAGTATTCCCCTCAGGTTGTACCTGTGGGTCCAAATCAGGGTATCCTGGATATAGGTGGAGTCGACGGCAATGTCAAGATGATATTGACCGGAAGCGGTCGGTGTGAGATTGTAGACCGTGCCCTTGAAATTAATCTGCTGCCATTTAAATAGTTTCTGCAGGGAGATTTCCGGGGTTGACATCTGCTTTCTGTGAATACCGTACCTGAGCATCCCAAACAGGAAAATTACGATCACAAAGGTGGCGACCGATATACGGTATTTTGCGGGGGTGGCATTATCCGGTTTCGCGAACTCCACTATCAGCAAAAAAAAGCATAAACCCAGGAATACCACGTACAGCGGAAAAAGCGTATCCAGGCCCGTTTGCCGTGCTGTAACGATACCCGATGCCAGCACAAGCGCGATTCGGACGGCCGGGTACCGGGCAAAAGGGAATTGATATATGTTCTTTCTGCTCACACTCGTAAGACCGTTTCAAAGCCGGTTCCTTACGGTTTTTTATGCCGGGACGCAAGGGTGTGCAACGGGCATCCGATTCACGGCCCGAGCTTGGCCCGCCAGCTTTTATTAAAGGTGCAGTAACGTTATAATGCGGTTTCTCTCGCAATTCAAATGATCTCGAGGATGATGAAGACTTCACAATTCCTCCTTTTGCTTGCGTTCGGCGCCTCGGCGGCTGCCTGCAGCGGCGGTTACGGAGAGCAAAGCAACCGTCAGGCGAAAAAATGGGCTATTGCCATTCACGGAGGGGCCGGTACCATCTCCAAGGAGAAACCGGATTCGGTTGTACAGGCGTATAAAGAGGATCTGCGAAAAGCGCTCTCCATCGGCCGGGAAATTCTGATGGAAGGGGGCTCCGCCCTCGATGCTGTAGAGAATACGATCAACTACCTTGAAGACAATCCCAGGTTCAACGCGGGAAAAGGAGCAGTATTTACTCACGACGGGGAACACGAACTGGACGCGGCTGTCATGGTAGGCAATACCGGAAGGGCGGGGGCCGTAACCGGGGTAAAGACCGTTAAAAATCCGATCACACTGGCACGTCTGGTAATGAGTCGTTCAAAACATGTGATGTTTGCCGGTGCAGGGGCGGAGCAGTTCGCGACTGAAATGGGTGTTGAACGTGTGGACCAGGATTATTTTTATACGGAAAGCCGCTACAGGGCCTGGAAGCGCGCGATCCGGGAGGAACAGGGTCGGTCGCTGTTACCGGTGGGACCCTTACCCGCGGACCGGTACGGAACGGTCGGATGTGTGGCCGTTGATATTGACGGGCAAATTGTGGCCGGAACCTCAACCGGCGGCATGACCAACAAAAAATTCGGTCGCGTCGGCGACGTTCCCATTATCGGAGCGGGTACCTACGCCAGTGAAGAGGTGGCGGTGTCGATGACGGGTTGGGGAGAGAAGATCATGCAGGCCGTATCGGGCCATACCGTATCCAGTTATATGAAATTCAATAACGCTTCACTTGAAGAAGCCGGCAATTACCTGTTGAACAGGGTACTGGAGCCTGGAGAAGCCGGGATGATCGCCGTTGACCGTTCGGGCAATATTTACATGGGAATGAATACACAGGGTATGTTCAGAGGTGCTGCCGATTCGGAGGGAAGGCAGGAAGTGGCAATCTGGTAAGATAGGGTGCCATTGCACCATTACCGGGGCGCGCCGGTTATTCCAGTCCCATGTTAAACTTTTCTCTCAGTTCCTGCACATATATCCCGATCTGGTTTCTGAGTTCGAAAAGCTGTTCGTGCAGCATGGCATATTCGTCACTGTTGATGAAGGGAGCCCCTTTCAAATGTTCCTGCAGCAGGTGCAGACTCCAGTTGGCGCACCGGAGTCCTTTTTTGGTGTACGCGATGTTTCCTCCCAGAAAATCCTGTTCAAAACCGAATGAATACCCCCCGGCCAGCTTGGCGCCAATTTTGAGTATGCTGCCGACAAAGTCGTTATACTCTTCCGAACGGTAGCGGGTGTGCACTCCTTCCGCCCACTGCAAAATATAGGCTGCCAGGTTCCGGGCGTTGTTGTATACGTTCAGAGTTTCCAGTGATCCGTATTCGGTCATCGAAAAATCTTCGCTCAACTCTTTCCATTCTTCGCCAAAATCAAAATCATCATCGCCCTCATCATAGAAATAATCGTCGTCCGGATCCTCCAAAAAGAAATCGTCCAATTCATCATCTAGATCGTCATCCCAGTCGTCCTCA
>JAWVZC010000398.1:0-3807 GCA_033722415.1 Balneolaceae bacterium
CAAGCCGAATATTCATTTTGTTCCTCCCTCCGACCCTGACCGGGTAAGCCACGCCATGACGATCCGGGTGCCCGACTGCCGGATAGCCTACAAGGTATTAAAGAGCCGGGGCGCTGATTTCATCACCCCGCCCTACAACCGAAACGGGGAGATCCGCTGCTTTTTCAGGGATCCGGACGGTCATCTGATTGAGATCAGTGAGAGTAGCTGAGATGCTTAGGACTGTTTTGGGTTTGTGAGAATTTTAATATACAATGAACCAATTCGATGATTTAAACAGACCGATTTTGATGCAACCAGATACCAAGTCGCCGACCCTGCTGCGCGCCGTCCTCTCCGGGCTGGCTGGTGGTATAGTGTGGTTTCTATCCATGCTGCTCTTCTTCGGACCGGCCCAGGCGATCCTGGCCAACCCCGAGTACCAGAGTGACAAGTTCCTCACCGTGGTCGGCCAGCTGGAACCCCTGCCCTACGTAATCGAATCGTGGTGGATTCTGGGGGTGGCACTTCTCTTTATCGGCATGCTGTATGGGATCACCTACCATTTTATCAGGCAGGCTTTCTCGCAGAATCCCTGGTGGAAAAAAGGATTGAAATTCGGTCTGGTTGCCTGGATGCTGATGGTTCCCTGGTTTGAATTTTACCTGCCCTGGAACGTGATGCATGAACCGGCCCTGCTGGTGTTGCTGGAGATGGTCCTATGGATGGGGGTCTTGCTTTGCGTGGGTTTGATAATAGCCCGGGTATATGAATGGAATCTTATAAATAGCAAATGACTACACCGGCAGATAAACAGATCCGTCAGTTTTATCAGCGTTGGTTTGAAACGATGGAAAAAAAAGATATCGAGGGATTCCTGAAGTTGCTTACCGATGAGTTCTATCTTAAGAGTCCTGGTCAACCTCCTATCACCCACAAATCAAAGCTACGTGAAGGGTTGGCTGAATATCATGATAATTTTACCTCCGCTGTGGACTGGCAGATAGAGGATCTCCGGGTATTTAATACCGAGGCGATTGTAAGGGTGAGAGAAAAGGTCACGCTAAAATCGGTAAAAGGTACCGAAACTTCGGTCGTGGAGGGGGTACACATGGCACTGCTGGTAAATACGAACGACGGCTGGAAAGTCAAGACCGATGTGAGCTCACTCGACCATCCTGTCTCAACCGATAGGTAACAATTTTCACTCGAACTTTAAAAACCAATCATTTGACGATGAATATCCTGGAAATCGCCGCATTTCTCTACCTGGCTACCGCATTTGTGGTGTGGATCCTAGCTTATCGCCACGGAAGATCCATCGTGGCACGGATGAGCCGGCGAACCCCGGATATGTGGAAAGAATGGGGAGAACCTGCTCCCAACTACTTGAATCCGGTGAAAGGACGTACCTGGATGGAGTTCATTTACGGGGACAAGCCGGAGCAGACCGATAGAACCCTCGAAGAGATGATCGAAAAACAGCGGCAGCTGGAAAAGATCGCATTCGGGCTGTCGGTACTCTTCTTCCTTATTTTCGGCGGAATTGCTGCCTGGCTGCAATATACCTAGTTGGTATATTTTTATTGATAAATACCTGATAATTATCTATTACTAGGTATAGTCAGATCACCTTATAGTTACTCGGATGAAAAGAAAACAGTTCCTTGTGCTGGCTGCAGCCGGAGCCTTTTCGGCAACATTTCCTGCCGTATATTCCTGCAGCAGACCTGTTGAATATCCTGAGGCGCTTTCGCGTCCTCAGCACCTCTTTTCCATTTGGGATCCTGAGACTGCAAGAGCGGTCGGCAACGCCTATCGGGTCCAGCATCCCGGCGAAGCCGGCAGAAATAGACTTGTCGAACTGCTTCTGAACGATCTTCCCGTAGACAGTGCCGATTATGATGCCTCCCTGGAGAACAATATCAGATCGGATTTTGCCTCAGGCCGTACCGTTCAGGTTAAAGGCTGGATCCTTTCGATAAGCGAAGCCCGGCAGTGCGCGCTCTTTGCACTGACTTCAACCAATTGAATCATCATGCACACCGATGCAAGAACAATAGTAAACAATTCACTGATCGAGGGGGATATCTGCATCGTAGGTGCCGGAGCAGCGGGTATCAGCATGGCTCTGGATTGGATCGATACTTCCCATAAAGTAATCCTGCTCGAAGGGGGCGGTTTCGATTATGATGATGCGGTCCAAGACCTCTTTAAGGGCGAAACCACCGGCCAGCAATACTATCCGCTGAAATCCTGCCGACTGCATTATTTCGGGGGCACCACCGGCCACTGGGCGGGCATGTGCTCACCATTTGACAATATCGACTTTGTAAAAAGGGACTGGGTACCCCACAGCGGGTGGCCGATATCCCGGGAGGATCTGGATCCGTTTTACGCCCGTGCCCAGCGAAAACTGCAGCTGGGTCCCTATGAATACGATTTTGATTACTGGGCGAACGAGCTGCCCAATCTCAATCCGTTCCCCCTGGACGAAGCGGTAGTATGGAACAAGATGTGGCAGTACAGCATCGCACGATTCGGGAACCTGTACAAAGACCCGATCGTAAAGGCTGGTAATATCCATCTTTATACCTATGCCAACGCTGTGGATATCAAAGCGAACGATGAGGTATCTTCCATACAGGAGATTACCATAAAAAATCACGCGGGCAAGACCCACCGGGTCCGTGCGAAGTACTTTATACTGGCCTGCGGGGCTATCCAAAATGCGCGGATGCTCCTGGCTTCCAATTCCCAGGCCCCTGAAGGACTCGGCAACGACCATGATTTGGTCGGACGGTATTTTATGGAGCATTTGGAAATCGCTTCCTCGGAGTTGTGGTTGTTCAAGCCTTTCCCAACCGATCTCTATTCGTGGAAATATGGAGAAACGAAAGCCAGTGCAGAAATCGCCATTACCGAAGAGAAACAGCGGGAATACAATATCCTGAACGGTACTGCCGCATTGAAACCACTTAGTTTTGCCAGAAATACCAAACCGCGTATCGAAACCTGGCAGGATGAAGATCCGAGAAAATCGCTGGAAAAAATGTTTGAAAATTGGGGGAAGGCTCAAAAAGATGCCGAAAAGGAAAACAAGGGTGCGGTTTCGAGGGCTTATCAGCTTGACACCCGGATCGAACAGGCACCCAATCCCGATTCAAGGGTGACCCTCAGACCGGAAAAGGATGAACTTGGCGTTCCCCGGCCGAACCTGCACTGGGAGTTGACAGAACTCGACTGGAGAAGCATTCAAAAGATTCACCAGCTGATCGGACACCAGATGGGAAAGGCCGGCATCGGACGAATTAAATTGAGAGAATTTCTGTGGGAAGAAAACTACAACAGCTGGCCCGATGGCACCAACGGCGGGTGGCATCACATGGGCACCACGCGCATGCATGAGGATCCGAAACAGGGAGTGGTTGACGCCGACTGCAAGGTTCACGGCATCGCCAACCTGTTTGTCGCCGGGTCGGCCTGCTACACTACCTCCGGGGCTCCAAATCCGACCCTTACCCTGGTGGCTTTGTCACTTCGTCTTTCGGACCACGTTAAAGGACTGGTAAGCTGATCAATACTCTCTCCAGGGATCTGTATACCTAGTCACTGCTTTTATCCGGCAGCGGCGGGGCCTGATCCTCGGGAATCGGCGATTCATAGGGTTCGCCGCCTCGCTGCTTTCTGAACTCCTTCCAGGCCTGATCCAGCAGCTGTTCATCCAGTAACAATTCAATCGCCGACATGCCGATCACCTTGGCGGCGATCACCGCACTCTTCTTCCCACCGCTGGTGTTGTGGCTGGCCGTGGTCGCCCAGCTGTGC
>JAWVZC010000399.1:0-3803 GCA_033722415.1 Balneolaceae bacterium
GAGGACCTGTACTACCGGCTGCACGTGTTCCCGATTGAACTGCCGCCCCTTCGGGAACGGGGTGAGGATGTACTGCTGCTTGCCGAAGCGTTTATCGAACGATCGGCCCGGCGCTTCAACCGGCGCCTGCTGCCACTTGACAACGCGGATAAACGACTGCTCAGGTCGTACCGCTGGCCCGGCAATATCAGGGAGCTGCAGAATATTATCGAACGGGCGGTGATTACAGCATCCGACGGCCACCTGAATCTTTCACAATACCTGGGCGATACCGACCTTAAACAGAAGAAGAAGGACCATACGGATACCGGGGAGGTAAAGACAGCTAAAGAACTGGAACAGCTGGAACGCCAGAACATGATCCGTGCCCTGGAAGCAACCGGCTGGAAAGTATCGGGACAAGACGGGGCCGCCAGCCTGATCGGAATACCGCCCACCACGTTCAGCTCCCGCATGAAAGCTCTTGAAATCGAGCGCCCTTCGTAATTGGGCAACCGGGGTAAACCGGTGAATCAGCAATTGATTGGTCCAGGTCCAGCTCGGGTAAGAATGAGCCAATCCAAACACTTTCAATGAGATCTACAACCGGGGCCCTCCCACGGAATGCCCAAATACACGCAAGCTATAGGGCTACTTTGCCCAACAACCGTGTATTTCTGTGGACCGGTGGTATTGATAAGGGATCAGATATTGCAACAAAATATAGTATCGGCTAATTGGGGATGTTCAATTTTTTGAATGACCAAAAAGGAATAACTCTACCATCGGAAATGGGCAATTGTAAATTATTGAGGAAGCCGTATTTACCACATCTGTGATTCGGTAAAATTTAACTTGCGCTGAAACCTCCAGTTGTGGAATACCCGCCCCCTCCCCTCCGAAAATCCCGTAATTCGGTTACGAGATTCCGTGATTCACGAAATGTCGTGACTTTTTTCAAGAACCCTATTCACCTGTAACAGGTTGCCCACCAACAAGTTACGTAATCCTATCATTTTTTTGGCATGATCTCTGGAATATGGTACACAGGTGCCTGAAAAGATCGGACACCTGAAAACAACCATAACCAACACGCAGAGGTACCAATTATGAAACAACCAACCATCATAAACGGAGTAAACGTAGACCGGCTGGTCGAAACCATTGAAACCATCACGGAACAGCCTGAACTCGGCAAGTTCGAGTTTCGTGCCAAAAGCAAGTGGGTAGACGGCGGCCACTACATGACCGAAATCGACGACTTCTACGGAGCGGGCAGGGAGGACGCCCACGACAAACCGTATATCCTCTACGGCGACGAGCCGGACATCCTGCTTGGTCTTGACAAGGGCCCCAACCCGGTGGAGTTTATTCTGCACGGGCTGGCCGGGTGCCTGAGCACCACGTTTGTGTATTACGCTGCAGCCGAAGGCGTAACGATCGACGCCATTAGTTATACCCTGGAAGGCGACATCGACATCCGCGGCCTGCTGGGTATCACAAAGAAGGTGCGCCCGGGTTACCAGAACATCCGCGTGACATTTCACGTCAAGTCGGATGCCCCCACCGAGAAGCTGCAGGAGCTGGTCAAGCTCGCACAGATGCGCTCCCCGGTTTTCAACACCGTATCGGAACCGGTACCGGTGGACGTCAACCTCGAGCATGCCGCTGCCGTGGCGTAGTGGTATCCCGAAATCTTCCGGTTGTGCATTATAGCCGGCCGGAAGATTTCATCTTTAATCATTTACAACACTCCAGTTAAACCAAAAAGGAAAGAGAACCATGAAAGCAGCATCGAAAAAACCAAGGAAGAAACAACCGTTACAGGTTGAGGAAGGATTGCACCTGGATGAACTGCGTACTGCCATTCGGCGGGAGTATGAAGCCGTTGCCTGTGATCCCGGGCGAGGTTTTCACTTTCACACGGGACGCAGATTAACGACCATGCTGGGCTACGAGCCGGAGTGGCTAGATTCGATCCCCGAGTCAACAATCGCCTCCTTTGCCGGTACCGGCAACCCGTTTGCCATCGCACCGATATGGTCCGGGGAGCGTGTCGTTGATGTGGGCTGCGGTGCGGGGATGGACAGCATGATTGCAGCACAGATGGTCGGTCCCGAGGGACGTGTTATCGGTGTGGATATGACACCGGAGATGATCGACAAAGCCCGGATGGGAACGCCTTCTGAAGTGTCAGATCATCTTGATTTTCGACAGGGTTATGCCGAAGAGCTGCCCGTTCCCGATGAATGGGCTGACGTGGTGATATCAAACGGGGTGATCAACCTGACGCCGGACAAATCCGCCGTCTTCACCGAGATGGCCCGGGCCCTGAAACCGGGCGGACGGCTGCAAATCGCCGATATTATCGTGGATCGCCCCGTTCCGCTTGAGTCGAAACAGCAGGCCGACCTGTGGACCGGGTGCATTGCCGGGGCACTCCTGGAGGAGGAGCTGCGCATGATAGTAACCGGGGCCGGGTTCGTCGATTTCGACATCACCTGGTCGGCCGATGTATATGAGGGAGCACCACAATCGAGCAGCGCCCGAAATTTCGGAACGATGGGTATTAATTTCCACGCCCGCAAGGCTGTGGATGCCGGCGACTGGAATCGGGAAATGGATGCCATTCCCCTGCTCTATTAGCCTCACGATACCCGGAAATATTCGGAAATAAACAACCCGAAGATATCATCTGTACCTTTTGTTACGGGAAAATCGTACTATTTGGAGATGCCGATCAGAACAACACAACAACCTGACGTCCCGATGGACAACAGCAACCGAAAGCACTGGTGGAAACGATGGGAGGACGCCATTCAGAATCGCCCTCCCATCCATCCGCTTACGCTCAGTTTCTACCAGGAGCAACACAACAAGGCGTTTGACCAATACATCACGAAGGGATCACTGGGATATGTACGAACTTCCCTGGTGCTAGCCATCCTGCTTTATGCCACTTTTTCCTGGCTCGACCGTATGGTAACCCCCGAGGTAGTCCCGGAACTGATGGTAATACGGATTATCAGCTGCCTGATCTTCGGGCTCGTAATTTACCTTTCATTCCGCCCGTGGGGCAAAAGGAATTTCCAGTTCCTGATGAGCATGGTGGTGCTGCTGGCGGGAGTGGGGATCATCGGGATGATACTGGTCGCTGAAACCAACGGCGGCTACCATTATTACGCGGGCCTTATCCTGGCTGTGATGTATGCACACGGGCTTCTGCGGATGCGATTTATCTATGCCACCCTAACCACCTGGCTGATCATCGGCATCTACGGTGTCAGCGCCGTTATTCTGGGCAATACTCCGTTTATCATCTATATCAACAATTTCTTTTTCCTGGTTTCCGCTAATATCATGGGCATGTTTGCCAGCTACTGGCTGGAATTTTACCTGAAAGCGGTGTTCTGGAACGAACGTATCCTCAGGGAAAAAAACCAGGAGCTGGAAGCGGAGTACGAACGGAAAAGCAGTGAACTGGAAGCCGCCCGCAGAATGCAGCTCAATATGCTGCCCCAGCGTTCTCCCTATCTGCCGGATTACCAGTTTTCGTTCTCCATGAAGGCCGCTTCGGAGGTCGGGGGCGACTATTATGACTTCCAGGTTGCCCAAAACGGGGATCTTACGTTCGGGATCGGGGACGCCACCGGGCACGGGCTCCAGGCCAGCGTCATGGTCACCGCCATCAAACTCCTGTTTTCGGAGCATGCGGCTGAAACCGATCTCCTGGATTTCCTGAAACGGGCTTCACGTTCGATCAGCCTGATGGGATTCCGCAAATACTATATGGCATTTGCCGTCGGGCGCCTTTCGGGCAACAC
>JAWVZC010000400.1:0-3790 GCA_033722415.1 Balneolaceae bacterium
GGGCCGTGCGGGATCTGTGTCGGCATCGAACCGGAGCAATTTTGAAACAACCGTAAGAGGGGTTTCCGGACGGTTGTTGGTTACCTGGAACACAAAGCGGATGCTGTCGTTGGCGGTGGAGACATCATAGGTGGTGACAGGCCAGTACGTGTCGCGGTATTTGCCCAGCAACTGAACGGAAGTGAGGTGTACTTGGTCGGCGGCCGGATCGGGAATGAACGTCTCTGTCGTGCGGGTTGTGTTTTTATTCGAGGTTAGATCTACGACCGAATGGTGGATCTCGTAACGGCCCGGAGGAGCGTTCATCTCCTTTTTAAACTGAACGAGTCCCGGGCTTGCCTCGTAGCCTTCGTAGTTGCGGTCGATTTTCAGGGAGGTGGTAAAAGTTTCGGAGTGATCGGTCTGTTCCGTACCGACAACCCGGATCTCTATCCCGATCTCAGCGAAGGTGATCCCTTCTTCCTCTCGGTATATCAGGCTTTCATTGACCAGGTCGGCTGCGATACGAATGATCCCCTTGTTCTTCGCGTCAAGAAATCCCAGTGCCGAGATACGCACTTCCGGAAATCCTTCCCGAAAATAATATTCCGTGCCCCGTTCGACATCCGGGTAGATCGACCCGGCACATGAAACGATCATCCCGGTTGAGACAGGCAGCAGAATCAGGAACGATATAATTCGGAGGCGTAACATCCGCGATCGGTTAATTGTTTACCGGCATTCCTTTTGGATAATATAAATAATGTCTGACTCCCGTGTTTGTGCCTGAACTCTTAAATTAATGTTCCTGCCACAGATAGTATGGCCGGTAATTCGAAAAGTGGCACAATAGGATTTTTACGGGATAAAGCCGAGAGATCTGTAACGGTCGGAATTACACAAATCGTATCAAGAACAAACGTATTAAGAACTTGCAAATCCGAAAAAACTACATATTTTCTGAATATCCCGTCAGGCAAAAGTTGGGGTATGGGTAAATGTCAATGGGGATCCACAATGAGTGGAATCCCGAATTGGGAATTTTAGCCGGCCGTCACTCTTGTTCGTTTACCCTTGATTTCATAAACGAGATGAATCTGGATGGTGAATGTCCCAAAATTGGTTGGGCGGAGGAAGGGCGAGCCGGTTGGGGTACCGTTATGTACCACACCCGCCGGCATATTCATTATAGGAAGATCATGTAAACGGATGCTGAGTATAAGTTATTGTGATCGCAACCGCGGTCGAGCGAGGGGATGTGACTTTGGACGTTGACAACAACGGGCAGTGAGTCGGGATCAATTTGGTATTAATCTGACCATTCTCTCTTGATCGTTTAATAGTTGAAATAGAGGAGGGAAATGCACCTCCAATTATTGCTGGCCGTATGTGTTAAACATTATCGCCAGGGCGGGATTTTATAATCAAATTTCAGCGAATTATCATCGCCAATGCTAACAACATAATTGAGGAATAGATGTCTCAAAAAGTACAGGAACTGATCTCTGAGGATGGAAGGACTTCCCAGTCCGATACAGAACGGTTTGACGAGGAAGCCAGGATCTTACGCGAATTGGAGGGAAAGAAGTGGTATACCAAGCTGATAACCTATGCCAAATTATCGGGACCGGGTTGGCTTCAGAGCGCATTGACGCTGGGTGGAGGATCGCTTGCCAGCGGACTTTACCTGGGGGTGCTTACCGGTGTCAGTATGCTGTGGCTGCAGCCTTTGGCCATGTTGCTGGGAATTGTCATGCTCAGTGCCCTGGGTTATGTTACCCTGGCGACGGATAAACGACCGCTGGATGCTATCAACGAGCATATCAATCCGGTGTTGGGATGGGGTTGGGCCATCGGGTCGATTTTGGCTTGTTTCGTTTGGGTGATGCCGCAATTTTCATTGGCCAACGGCGTGGTTCAGCAAAACCTGCTGCCTTCCATCCTGGGGGCGGAATCGGCGCTCGGCGATTTCGGAAGCAAGCTGGTGATCTCCGTTGTGGCGCTGGCCATCGCCCTGAGTGTGACCTGGAATTATGGCCGGGGCGGCCGGGGTATCCGGATTTATGAAATGCTTTTAAAGGGATTGGTCGGATTGATCGTTCTTTCTTTTATCGGGGTGGTGATCCGCCTGATGTTCGTGGAAGGGGCCATTGAATGGGGAGCGGTATTTGCCGGTTTTATACCCAAGCCGGCACTTCTGTTTCGACCGGCCGCGGGTTTTGAACCTCTGATGCAGGGACTCTCCGATCTCTCCACCCAGTACTGGTCGGACCTCATTGTATCGAGACAGCAGGATGTGATCGCGGCCGCAATCTCCACAGCCGTGGGAATCAACGCCACATTCCTGTTTGCCTATTCGATGCTGAGCCGCAGATGGGGCACCGAATACCACGGGCTGATGAAATTCGATCTGTCGACCGGTATGCTTATTCCTTTTTTATTGGCGACGAGCTGCATAGTCATTGCGGCTTCCAGCCAGTTTTATACCATTCCCCAGCCCGGATTTTTAGAGCAGGGTGAACTGCAGTGGGAACCCAGCCAGAAACAGGTGACCGAGTATCGACAGTTGTTGGAGGGAAGGATTATGCATGAGTTTGGGGGTGAAGGGGAACTATCAGACGCGCAGATCGATGCGCGTGTTGGGGAGCTCGGCTCCGGTGAACAACGCATGGCCGCTACCTTGGTGACTCGTGATGCGTTTGATCTGGCATCTTCCCTTGAACCGCTGCTCGGGGGAGTATTCAGCAGCATCATTTTCGGGATCGGGGTGCTGGGTATGGCCCTGTCCACGATCTCCCTGCATATGCTTATTTGCGGTATAGTGGTCTGTGAGCTTCTAAAAGTCTCGTACGACAGCTGGGCCTTCAAGGCCGGCATTATGATACCGAGCATCGGGATATTGGGCCCGTTTTTCTGGGAACAGGCCGCGTTCTGGTTGGCCATTCCCACGTCGGTTATTACGCTTATGCTCTTGCCGATCGCATATGTTGCCTTTATTCTGATGCTCAACAACAAGGCGATCATGGGCGAGGATATTCCGAAGGGTCGCACAAGGACGGTATGGAACGTACTGATGATTGCGGCGATTGTCCCTGTCGGCGCAGCCAGCATCTATATGCTCTGGCAGTATGGTGGAGTATGGGGAATATTTGCCCTGGTTCTGTTCCTTGCCGCGATCGCCGTTACCGAATGGCAGAAACGCAATAAAACGGAACCGCCGGTCAGCGGCGATACCGTTGCGGCATTTGATGAGGAGCGGTAGCGTTCTCTGTCAAGCAGGTGTTCACGTACGGATACCAGCAGCGAGGCAGGCCGGGTAAACAGTCTCTCTTTGCCCGTGGGATCTATGTATGATGGAAGGGATGGGATGCTTGAAGAGATCGAGCACCGGCCTCATCCCTACAAGCGCAGATATTCCATATTATTATATTATTGGTTCGGGATATCAAATTCAGGGTGCACAGGGTGATGGAGGCTGGGAATATAAAGCCACCCGGGTCGGTACGGTAGGCACCGTCAAATCGATCTTTTCTCCAATCTTTGATTAGACTGTCAAATAACAACAATCAGGATTCAAATGAATAGACCACCTTATTACACGACGCCGCTTATGATGCTGATCTTGGCCGCGGCGTCTCTTCTGTACGGCTGTTTTCGGTCTGCCGGCAGCAATGCAACGGGTCAGCGTCCCAACATACTCATTATTACAATCGACAACGTGGGGTACGGAGATCTTCCGCCGTATAACGAAGACTCCCCGATTATAACACCCAATATCGACCGAATGGCGAATCAGGGGGCCCGCCTTACC
>JAWVZC010000401.1:0-3747 GCA_033722415.1 Balneolaceae bacterium
AATTTATATTAAGTAATTGTTAATTAGCATTATTTAATTTGATTAATGTGTAATATCGGGCCGTTGGTGAAAAATGTCATATATACTTTTTGAATCTCTAGTATAGAGGGCCTCTATGAGAAATTTATGCAAAAATTATAGTCACACAGATAGCTCTGTATTTCACCATAAGTTAGGGTCGCAGAGTGTACGAATCCTGGCACTTGCGGAAAGAAAAGAGAGGTATGTAAAGATTTGATGAATAGATGCCGGCCCGGGCATTTGTTAACACTGATTTAATCTACAGGGGTGCACCAAAGATGGGAGTGCTATTGGAATAAAGAAAAAAGGTGCAGCCCGGAAGACTGCACCTTTTCGAATTCTCAGTGATTTTTTGAGCGGTTTTAGTTCTGCAATTTAAACACAATCGGCAGACTGTACTGGACACGCACGGGTTTTCCACGCTGGCGTCCGGGCTTAAATTGAGCTTCTTTGACTGCGCGAAGGGCTTCCTCATCGCAACCGCCCCCAATGCCGCGAACAACCCGGGGATCTTCTACATGTCCGCTTTCATTAACAATGAACTGAATGATTACACGTCCTTCGATACCGGCTTTGCGGGCCATTTCCGGGTATCTAACCTGCTTTTGCAGGCTTGCAAGTCCACCAATGAGTTCTGGCATATTCTCAACCACAACAAAGAAGTCCTCATCGTCGTCCTCCTTTTCATCCGGAGGAGGAGGCATATCAAGAGGTGCATCCAGGTTGAGTTCGGCATCGATATCCAAAATCTCATCTTCCAACACTTCGTCGTTCGGTACTTCTACCGGAACAGGCGGGCGCGGAGGGGGTGGGGGTTTTTCAACCTGCTTCGTTTGAATGACTTCTTCCATTTCAACGACTTCCTGCTCTTCGGTAAGATCGACATCACTGGTATCAGAACGGAAATCAATTTTCACTGCAGCAAGAGATGCCGCAAGCGTTAAAATTAGGCCGATCTGGAGAAATACGGTATAATATTTCTTCAAATCAGCATCTGGTTTTTTTCGATTTATTCGCATAGAACTACAAAATTTAATTACTACTCATATCTTAAAACTTACCTAAGATATCAATTTAAGAGTGCCATGCAAGTGGTAAATGCAAAAATATTTAACAGCACTCAATTTTTGTGCAGTTTTCTAAATTAGTCACCTGTTGGGAAAGGTAGAATTTTCAATAAAAGGATGGCTCCCAGTGCACCGGTAACATCAAAACCGAAATCGAAGAGATCGGCATGCCGGTTCACGGGCAATAGATACTGAAGTATTTCTATCAGACCGCCAAAGAGTACACCCAGCAGAAAAATATACAGAAGTTTTGGATTTCCCGGTTGCCTCACCTGCTGGTACAATCCGAGTAAAAAAGTCCAGGATCCGAACAGGATCAGATGCCCAAGCTTGTCATACGTCCAAAGTTTACTCTGGGTCACATAGTCGGCCGGAAAAAGGGTGAGCAGTAGCGCGGCTGTGGTAATAAGTGCCCAAGTCCATAACAGCGCTCTGGGATTCCTGGTCAAGTAGCGAAGTACATTCTGTATCATATGTTATATTAGATCGTTTGGCTCCGGAAGCCGTTGATTGTTCACGTCGTTGGACTGTATGGAGTCATACCCGTTCAGAAGGGCCAGGGCAGCACTTTTTGATGCTGGTGCCCCCATTGCCCAGTACGCACCGATCTTGCCGGCCAACACGTCACCGCAACCGGCGCGTGCAAATATACGGGTATCGTACCCAGTTAAAAAGCAATCACCCGTTGGTGTTCCGATCATGGTTGGAAACCCCTTGGATACGAGTATAATATCTTTTTCAATGCTGGTATCCCGAACGGCTTCCAGTCGTTCGGCAGGGCTGTTTCCGAGGTCAGGGATCAGCCGGGACAATTCGCCCGGGTGGGGGGTCAGAATCCAGGTGGCGCCGGGCGGTTTGCTCCAGTTTTTCCGCCGGGCCAGGCTCCAGAGGGCGTCGGCATCGATGAGCAGCGGGCCTTCGTATTCTTTCATAAACGCTGTCGAAAATTCGATCGTCTCAGGAGTGCGCCCGATACCCGGGCCGAACAGAACGTGGCCCTCTTTATCTTTGATAATATCAAGGATGTCATCCAGGTGTTCGGGTTTCAGGTGGTAATCCCCGGTCGTGCCCACCGGCTTTTTGATAATCTGAGGCAGGTTATTTTCGAATACCTGCAGGATTCCCCTGGGGCAAATCACGATAACAGCTCCGATGCCCTCGGCCCAGGCGCTGCGTGCCGCCATAATGGCCGCCCCGGTAAGTCCTTCGGATCCCGCAATAATATAGAGTACGCCGGCATCGTATTTATGTTTTGCCGGCTTGTATCCGGGTTCGGGCAGCCAGTCCCTATCCAACAGAAATGTATTGCAGGATTTCAGGAAGTTGGGGAACGGCAGCTCACACAAGGTGACTTTCCCGGAATATTGGTACCCGTTATCGAGATAAAATCCCAGTTTCAGGCTGCCGAACGTAAACGTTTCAGTTGCCCGGACAGCCTCTCCCATTACGGCACCGGTATCCGAATGCAGACCAGTGGGAATGTCTATGGCGTAGATCGGAAGCCCGGAAGCATTGGCCCAGGAAACCGCCTTGGTATAATCTCCGCGCAGGTCGCTGTCGAGGCCGGTGCCCAGCATTCCATCAACAATAAAGCTGAAAGGGGGGAGCTGTTCCGGTTCAAAATCATCCCAGCTTTCATATACCCTTAACCCGGCGGCGGTATCGTCTTTATCGGCAATTTCGGTTAGTAGCGAATAATTTTTTTCCGTATCGGGCGAAAGGGAGTCATTGCCGCTCAAAAAAACGAGCGTGCCACGATGCCCATGTTGAATCAGGTAGCGGGCCACCACGAGGGCATCTCCCGCATTGTTGCCCTTTCCACACAGGTAAACGCCATGGGAGCCGCTGGGCAGGAGGTCGAGCAGTTTTTTGGCTGCCGAACTGCCGGCCACCTCCATCAGGGTGTAACCGTCAATCCCGAACTCTTCTATGGTGGAGCGGTCCATCTGCTGCGATTGCCCGGCAGTGCAAACGTAATGGGTGTGCGGTGCTGACAGAGCGTTGTTCATAATGGTTGCCAAAAGTAAAAGGTTAACAAAATTTCTAAGCTCGTGAAGACGATACCCGAGGTAGCCCCGCCCAGCAACTCAGGGAGGCTGTGTACGCCCAGGTTGAACCGCGACCACATCATGACAGGTAAAAGTACCAAAAGCATGGTTAACGAGAAAAACAGTGCAATAAGGCCTGTCATCTCAGGGGTCCAGTAATAAAAGAACAGGAGTATAATCCCTCCGGAGGCTATAGAGCCGGCGTGAATACTGACTTTCCATTTTCGATTTAGCAGGTACCCGATAACGGGATTGATGACAAATACCCCGGCAATTAAGGTCAGGAAGGGCCGGTGCAGGTAGAACATGAACCCCAGGATCAGGCTGCCGAGCGTGGCACTGCCCACACCCGCCAGGTATAACAGGTTTCGCGAGGCCCGGTCGGGCAGATCCAGCGATTCAATTTTGCCCGAGTTAAGCATAGACAGGGCCGTAATAAACGGAATGGCGGTATAGAAGAGAATTGACAACAGGACCAGCCAGCTCATCTCGAGCAGGCTCAGATCGACGAGTGTCCCCACCAGTATTAAGACACACGGCGGGATAAACAGGGGGTTGGCAAGGTCCGATATCCACCGTGCGATCTGGTTTGAAAGCGGGATCTGAGCTCC
>JAWVZC010000402.1:0-3742 GCA_033722415.1 Balneolaceae bacterium
ACCCGAATCGTTCTATTCATGACGTAAAGCAAGACAACGGCAAAATATAGCCATACCCATACCCCTTGGAAACCAAGCAAACCCCTTAGAAGCCGATTATGAAAGCCGTTTCTGGCTTCCTAACGGCATTTTTCGGAATAAACCGATATTTAACGGATAACCATTATTCAGATAGGATTGATCGTACTTCTGAATCTGAAATAAAATCTTCATACCCCTTTCTTATCATATTAGTTACAACAGGTGTATAATCACTGGCTTCACCGCCCTTACCCATACGTACAGGTTCTAATACTACTTCTTTTGTGTGTAATAATTCATCATTTCCGAAAATCTTATAAGTAGCTTCATATTCCCATCTTGTACGTGTTCCAAGATCACCGACAAAAAAGCGTTCAACATCAATTACTATCTTAGTACTTGAATCATTGCTTATGTTCCCTCCAGAATGCTGGAATTCCATAATATTACCCCGTCTTACAAAGCTCTCAATATTTTCAGAAAGTAAAATCTTAACAATTCCCTGGCTTTGTATTTGATTAGGTTCCACTTTGCCCTCCTCATTAGGAACATAGGTAACTTCCCCAAAATTGGAAGTAGCTTTAAACTGTTGTGTATTTTGCGCTTGATATTGTGCTGGTATCATGTTAGTTGCGCAACCTGTTAAAAGAAATGCAAAAAGCATGATAAGTGATTTCTTCATAGTACCCTTTTGTTAGATGAAGATTTGTTTACTTGCTAAGGTAGGTTAAAAATGAAGGAGAGTAAAAATATCTAACTAACACGCACAAATTCCCACTTATTAGAGAGGCTGAATAATAGGGGTTACGAATAATTTTCTGATACCATTCTGATACCAGAACTAAATAAGAGACTTCAAAAGAGAGGATTTCACCAAATAAAAAAGCCGCTAACCCTATCCGAGTCAACGACTTATAATAATGTGGGTGGTACTGGATTCGAACCAGTGACCCCCTGCTTGTAAGGCAGGTGCTCTGAACCAGCTGAGCTAACCACCCGAAATCAAATCACAATTTCTCAAAAAACTGTTGGCCAAATCAAGAGATCACAACTGATTCTCCGGTAAATGGTTATAGACCTGGTTTCTTTTTGAAGTGCGGAAATATAAGAACAATTCAACCACGGACAAAACATTTTTCAGCTCCTCCACGAAAGTCGTCGGCCCACCGGCGACATTTCAATTCCTTCCCGGTTAACACTGTTAACTTTTGCTTGATTAATGCCGCCAAATGTACAACATTGCACCTGTTAACCGAAAATATTTGAGTATTCCATCCAACAGGGAGGGCTTACAATGTCAGCGGACTTCAGTGCAACACCCCATAACAATCCTGTAATCGCGGACGGGGGGCGAATCCCGTTTCAACGGGCGGGAACCGGCTACAAAAAACTGATGGCCTACGATCTCGGTAGAATGGCGATCGAAGGATTGATTGCCCGTACTCCCATCGAACCGGGGCAGATCGACCGGGTAATTATGGGCTGCGTAATCCAAGACGTAAATACCAGCAATGTGGCACGAGAAGCGGCGCTGGGGGCGGGCATCCCCAACAGCGTGCCGGCATACACCGTAACCATGGCCTGTATCTCCTCCAACCAGTCGATCACCAGCGCTGTTGACCTGATCCGCACCGACCAGGCGGAAATTGTGCTGGCAGGCGGGACGGAGCTGATGTCGGACATCCCGATCCGCTTTCGAAAAAAATTCCGGCTGAAACTGATGGACGCCCGCAAGTACAAGTCGCTGAGCGACTACCTGAAATTCTTCAAGGGGCTGCGTCCCTCCGATCTGCTGCCGGAAATACCCTCGATTTCGGAGTTCTCCACCGGCGAAACGATGGGTGAAAGCTGCGACCGGATGGCGGCCCGATTCAATATCAGCCGGCAGGAACAGGACGAATTCGCCCTGCGGTCGCACCAGCTGGCCGCGAACGCCACCAATGAGGGATTGCTGGACGACGAGCTCCTGCCCGCTGCCATTCCCCCGGATTTTGAGACTATCACCCGCGACAACGTCTTCCGGGAGGATACCTCGATGGCAAAACTGGAGAAACTCAGTCCCGCCTTTATCAAACCGCACGGCACCATCACGGCGGGCAACGCCTCGGCGCTGACGGATGGCGCCTCGGCTACATTGATCATGAGCGAACAGAAGGCGCTGGAACTTGGATTACAGCCCAAGGCATACCTGAAAAACTACACCTATGTGGCCCAGGACCCCGAAGACGAGCTGCTGCTCGGACCGGCCTACGCCGTACCCAGGGTGCTTGACGCGCGGGGCGTGACTCTTTCCGATATCGACGTGTTTGAATTTCACGAGGCGTTTGCCGGACAGATACTTTCCGTCCTGAAAGCACTTGATTCCACCACGTTTGCCCGGCAAAAACTGGACAGGGACGATAAAGTCGGCGAAATCCCGATGGATAAGTTTAACACGCTGGGCGGTTCGCTCTCGCTCGGGCACCCGTTCGGGGCCACCGGGGCTCGACTGGTTACCACCGCGGCCAACCGACTGGTCCGGGAAGATGGGGAACTGGCCCTGGTAGCCGCCTGCGCAGCCGGCGGACTCGGACACGCTATGCTGCTGGAAAGATACGGCTGAATCCGGGTCGTTCGAAATTTGAGAGATTGAACTACTGAACATTGAAAGTTATCACCATGAGCTACTTATCCATTGATCGAACCGAGAATATTGCGGTTATCACGCTAGACCAGGAGGGTGAAAAAGTAAACAAGCTGAACGAAGCCCTTATCGAAGAGTTCCGCCGGTTGCTGGACCGTTTCGAGGAAGACCGGGAACTGGACGGTATCGTGCTGATCAGCGGCAAAGAGGGGAACTTCATTGCCGGTGCTGATGTGGAGATGCTTAAAAACAAGCCGGCCCCGGAAGGGATCGAGGAGCTCAGTCGCACCGGCAACCAACTGCTGCTTCGGCTTGAACAATTCAAAAAACCGGTGGTGGCGGCCATTCACGGTTCCTGCATGGGCGGCGGACTGGAACTGGCCATGGCCTGTCACTACCGCGTGCTCTCCGATCATCCCGACACCGTTCTCGGTCAGCCGGAAGTAAAACTGGGGCTACTGCCCGGCGGCGGCGGTACCCAGCGCCTGCCTCGCCTGATCGGGCTGCAAAAATCGCTGACCTACCTGCTGACCGGCAAGAATATCTACCCGAGGCAGGCGTACAAGATGGGTCTGGTAGACGAGCTCACTCACCGCGATGCCGTCCTGACAGCCGCCAAAAAGGCGATTCCCGACTTAAAAAGCGGCATGTATTCCAGGGAGGATAAACGTCCGCTGTTGAATAAACTGCTGGAAGGTAATCCGCTGGGTCGCTATATCATTTTTCGCCAGGCCCGAAAAAAAACACGCTCCAACACCAGGGGGAACTATCCCGCTCCACCCAAAATCATTGACGTGGTACAGGAGGGATATAAAAACGGGCTGGAGGCGGGCCTCGAAAAAGAATCGATCGCCTTCGGGGAGCTGGCCGCCACCCGGGAGTCCCAAAACCTGGTAAATCTCTTTTTCGGGATGCAGTCGGCCAAGAAGAATCCGCAGGCACGGCAGGCCCGCGAAGTGCAAAAGATCGGTGTACTGGGTGCCGGCCTGATGGGTTCGGGCATCGCCGACGTCAGTGCAAACAACGGGCTGCGGGTGCTGCTCAAGGACCAGACGGTGGAACAGGCAGCCAGGGGCAAACGCACCATATGGCAGGACC
>JAWVZC010000403.1:0-3725 GCA_033722415.1 Balneolaceae bacterium
ACAAAATATTTGAGAAGTCCTTCGCTCAGGTGAACACGTTCCTCCAGCAGGTCAAAGAAATCGAGGCGATCGATAACCAGCAGGTGACTTTCCTCGGTACAGGTTGCCGTACTCAGACGTGTACCACCGTCGAAAAATCCCCACACACCGATGGCGATCGAATCGGTAAGCTCTTCACGCACCATGCCGTTTCTGCTCAGGCGGATGCAACCTTCAATCAGCAGGTAGAGCGCCTCCGAACGGTCCCCTTCCTCAAAAAGGGTATCTCCCGGTTCAAATGTGACATCTTCGGTGATTCCTGCCAGGTGGGCCAGCTGCTCGGATGGTATATCCGCAAACAGCTCCAGGCCTTGAAGGAAAATGACACGTTCAATGGTCGTATCCATGGGTTATGCCGGTGATATAATTGCAGCTGCAGATCGAATCCGTGACAAACGTTGCCCGGATCTCATACCGGAAAACGTCTCCGGGGCTTCAAGGTAACAAATGCAGAAGTAATATTTGGCACGGTTTACCGGTTTCAGAAAGATTCCCGGTCGAGTACCGGTATAAAGTATGCCGTTTTTGTGAACCACTGGATCCACCCATGACATTCACCGAAAAGACGTTCATTGCAGGGGAGCGTTACATATTTCGGAATGGCGATCTGGATTGCCCGCCGGGAAGCCTGATGCTAATTTTGTACCTGCGGTTCATTTCGCTGCAATACCAGCTCTGCCGTTTCGCGAATAATCTGTTCCCGCGATTTTGCCGCCTCCTTTACCCTGGTCTGCAGCGAGGCAGGGCACTCCGGGGAAACGCTGTAGATCGCACACGCTTTCAGCCAGCGGTCATCCCCATCAATCAGTGACATCAGGCCCTGGTCGTACGGAAGGTCGGGAATAGCAAAAAGGTTCCGCCCCTTTTGCAGCCGGGCTGATTCGTCCAGTTCGTCAACAATCGGAAACAGGTACTCGAGGTCTTCCCCCTCCAGCACATTATCGAGGAACTCCACCGCGGCCGAACGCTTCTCGGAGGAGAGGCTCTGCAGTGCCAGGTAGGTACCGTGCATGTCCCGGGAGTCGTAGATCAGTCCCAGCAAGCGGAAGATACGCTCTACGGCCTGTGTCATTTTCTCTGAGAGCGCTTTTAGCAGGATCATATTGGGCCGACTCTCCGGCTGCTGCAGCTTGATGGCCAACAGTTCAAAATAGAGGCGCGCCTCCCGGCGGATAATGCTCCTGATCTTGTCCACGTCTACTGCCAGATCGGGATACTCCCGGACCAGCTTGTTCAAAGATTTGATGATGTGATACCGGAGTACCGGGTCTTCGATTCGGGCCATATCCAGCAGGTGGTCCACTGACTGCTGCTTTCCCAGGTAGGCGAAGATGCCCGGCATATGCTTGCGCACATCGTATGACAATTCCCTGTCGCGGAAACGGTCTTTAAACAAAATCAGGTAATCGGTGCCGTACCGGGCCAGGTTCTTTTTGATCTCGTAGCTGTACTCGAAGTCCTCGAGCTTGTTGATAAGCAGGCGGAGATAGCGATCATCCTGCTGGCGGCCCATGCTGGCTATGACTTTCCTCACCACAGACGTGTGATCGTCCTCCAGCAGTGCGGGCAGGTACCGGTAGGCCAGTTCCTGGTCGTCCACATATCCCAGGGCGTCGGCAAGCTGTGCCTTCACCACTACGGCTTCCTGTCCTTCCTGGTTCATCAGCTGCCGGAACAGGTCATCGTCGACCATTTCGGGAGTCGTTCCCCCATGCTTGCAGGTGCAGCCGAGAGCCGCCGATTTCAGCTTGTTGTCTTCGTGCATCAGGTAGGAACGGATAATCTGGCTGGGGTCTTCTTTCGAGTGCTGGCAAAGGTAGTATATCGTTTCCAGCCGGATGTCCGGATCGTTCTCTTTCAGCAGTTCCTCCGCCTTTTCGGTGTAGCTGACGCTGTCTACCTCCTGAAGCAGCTGCAGAGCCTTCAGTTTTACCTGGGTATTATCGTGGCTGAGCAGTTCATAGAGGTCGGCGGCCAGCATATCATACTGGCTGCCCTCCAGCAGAAACAGCGTGTGTAAAACCTGCATATCGTTTTCGCTTCTCAGGGATTCGCGGACCACATCCAGTATCGAGGCTTCATCGAGATTCAGGGCAATGGAATCGGTGCTGATTAGCTGCTTCTGCAATGCTTCACGGAATTTCGAGATATACCCGCGCTTGGCACGCACACCCAGCACGACCCATACCCCAAGCAGGGCGATGATGATAAACGTAAGCGGGTATACCGACCACTCCAGCCACACCACCAGTGCCAGCAGCATAACACCGCCCAGCCCCCGGGCGAAGCGATCCACGAAAATATCGATAAATACCTTGGTCTGTTCCTTGACATGCTGGGAAAGCGGCAGGAACAGCAGTTCCCGACCCGTCTTGTCGATCGAATAGCGGGTAGCCCCGTCAAACCCGTTCAGGATGATTACCGAGGCCAGCACCGGTTCCACCGCCATCATCACGGCGCCCAGCATCATGCCGACCGGGCGGGAAAGAATCGTACCCAACAGCCCGGTCTGCTTGACAATCTGGTTGGAAAGCAGCACCTGGATGCCCAGGGAAGCCAGGCTGATGCCGGCATAAAAAGTACCCATAAAAGCGGTCAGCCCGGCCGTATCGGGGTAGGCATCAAACGCGATAGCTTTGAACTGGTAATCGGTAATGGTCGTGGCAACCATTGTCAGCCCGATGATGGAGGCGATCGTCAACTGGTAGTGTGATTTCCAAATGGTTCGGGCCGCCTTGGCCACGGAAGGACTGGATTCCCCGGTTTTGTTACTCCTGCGGGCAGCAGAACGGGAATCATTCACCACGTACAACATCCCCATGCAAAGCAGGAGTAGCGCCACACAGATAAATAGCAGGTCTTCCGTTGCAAGATCCAGCAGGGAAACGACCAGGCTGGATGCCTCGCTGCCGACGATCGCCCCGAGTATGGCGCCCAGGGTAAGGAACGAAAAGATGCGTTTGGACTGGGCTGCTTCGAACACGGCATTTGCCAGTATCCAGAAGAGCGATATGACCAGGATCCCGAAAATACCCACCCATATGTAGAACACCATAAAAATCCACTGGTTGGCCAACTCGAATCCCCAGCGAATGAGAAGGATATTAATCGCCAGGAACCCCAGCGTCCAGCTTAGCACACGGCGCACCGGGTAGCGGTTCATCACATTGGTAAGTACCTGGGTTACCGGAATCGATACGAGGGCCAGCAGAATGTAGACATAGGGCAGTTCCCCCGGGCCGTTTTCGGTGAGAAAAAGACTGTCACGGGCCGGCTTCAGGAAATAGAGTATACCCATCAGCAGAAAATGAAGGCCGAACATGAGCAGCACGGGTCTCCACTCCCGGTCACGGATATCGTAAAATATGGAGATAATTTTTTTCAAGGCGATTTGGGCGATTTAGGGGTTGCTAAACGGGCACCTGTTCCGGGTCTGCTTTTTTCTCGAACTCGCGGCCGGCAAATCGAACCAGCAGTATCCAGAATACCAGAATCACCAGGCAGGCGACGGAGAGCCACCGAACGTTGCCAAGTCCCACCCAGGCGGCGACCGCCAGGTTAAGTACAACGGCCAGCACTTTCGCAAACCGCTGTACAAACATATCGATAAACGCCTTCGCCTTGTATTTCACATCCTGGCTCGTGGGCGTATAAAGCGCCTCTTTTGCCGACTGGTTGATCGAGTA
>JAWVZC010000404.1:0-3719 GCA_033722415.1 Balneolaceae bacterium
GCCCGGAGTTTGCCGGATGCAATCTGGACTTGTAGTGTAAAGATAACAACCTGACTCTGGCCTTTATCTAATTAATTGCGAATCAAGGCCTTATGAGGTAGTATGCCCAAAAGAGTTCGAATCCTCAACCTGCTGAGCCATAGGGAAGTGCAAGTTAAGTATATATCAAATGGTGGAAGGGTAACCCATACTTTAATCTAATTATGTTCTACCAATGTTCTTCTATAAAAATTAAAAAAGCCGTAACGTATAATGCGCAACACGTTACGACTATTATAATGTGCCCTGGACTGGAGTCGAACCAGCACTCCCACAAAGGGGAACTGCCCCCTCAAGACAGCGCGTCTACCAATTCCGCCACCAGGGCAAGGGCAATAATCTATTCAACAAGCAAAGATCGTCGTGAGGTGTTCGGGTAACGTTATGCCCTCGGTCCCCCCCCGGGAACCGGTTACTCACAATTTCAACGGCATCAAATATAGGAGATTTACAACTGAAATAACAAGAGACATATTGTTGTTGACTTCCAAATTTCACCAGAACAAATTCCAAACTTTTTGGAGTAAAAAATGGTACGGGTACGTAATATCAATCATGAAAGCACCCTGGTGTTGGAATTTGAAAAATTGGTGCTTGAAAGTGACCGGTTACAGTTCGTTCAGCTGATCCTGTACATACCCGTTTTCCGGGTCCATCTTTTTTGCCTGCTCGTAATATGAGCGCGCTTTTTCCGTTTGTCCGGCCCGCTGCATCAAGTCGCCCATCAGGATCCAGTTCTCCACATCCTTCGGGTTGTTTCGGATACGGTCGAGCAGGTAGCTGATCGCCTCGTTCCCCTGGTCGCTCATAATCTTGTGCAGCACCAGGTTTCGGTGTGCGGCCGGCGAGTCATCCAGGTCGATCGCCTTTTTAAAATCTTCCTCCGCCTCGTCCAGCTCCTCCATCTGCAGCCGTGCAAAACCGCGCAGGTTGTAGTAGCCGCTCTTCTCCGGCTCCAGCTTGATCGCCTTGTCGAGGGCGTCCACGCTCGGTTCCCACTGGTTCAATTTCTGGAATACCATCGCCTCCAGGTGAAACCCGTCTGCCGCCTCCGGCTCCATCTTTTGCAGGCTGTGCGCAATGTCCAGGCTTTCATCGTAATCACCTTCCCGCAGTGATGCCAAACCTTCTTCCAGTGTCTCTTCGAAACTCATGGTAATAATTTTGTTAAAAATTCCGTACTAAACGCTAAAGATAAGGGATCGATCAGACTTATACACATATTTGGACGGCGAAATTTGACCTGTCACAGATCGGTTTGCGGGCAGTAAACATTAAAATTAGGCCACTTGCAGGCAGTTAGTTGTTGAAGTTTCGGTCTGAGGCGTGGACACAAATTCCACGATGAGAGTTGATGCGCCAGGAGAACCAACGTGAATGTTGGTGTTCGACATTCGGGAATCACCCTGACTAATTCCGTCCCGAACGTTCCGTTTCCTCCTCTTCTTCGGTAATCTCTTCGTATTCCGCTTCCTCGATCTGGTCGATCCGTTTCTTGTTGCCCGTGCCGTTACTGCCCCCGTGCTGCTGTTGCCGGGCATTCTGGTTCATCTGGTTAAACACAGAGTAGAAGAACTCGGCTCCCGAAGGCCGACGGCGCTGCTGTTTCTTCCGGGAAGAAGGCAAGAAGAGCCGGCTGATGATCTTGATCAGGAAATAGAGGATGACAAAGAATATAATCGTGCGTAGTAGCATGCTAGCTGGGTACGATGTGAATATGAGTGTTGCCGCGTATGGGCTGCTCGAAAATCTGTTCGTCTATGTAATCTAAGTGTTTTTCGTTACTAACAAAATCGACATTACTGGTATTAATGATGATCAGCGGAGATTTATTGTAATGATAGAAGAAATGGTTATAGGCATCACATAGTTCCTGCAGGTATGCGCGGGTGATATGCTTCTCGTATTCGCGGTCGCGCTGCCGGATATTTTCCATCAGCCGGTCCACGGTGGCCTGCAGGTAGATGGCCAGGTCGGGGCGGGCGGAAATGCCGGTCATGATGCTGAAGATGGAATCGTAGAGCGAAAGCTCATCATCGTTGAGATTGAGTCGGGCAAAAATGCGATCTTTTTCAAACAGGTAATCGGAGATGATCAGGTCGTGGAACAAGTCTTTGCTGGTGATATTCTGTTGTTGTTTGAACCGGCTGGCCAGAAACGACATTTGGGTGGGAAAGGCGTAACGCTCCCGGTCTTCGTAAAACTTGGGCAGAAACGGGTTCTCTTCGAACTGTTCGAGCACCAAGCGCCCGTTGTGACGTTCCGAGAGCAGTTTGGCCAGCGAGGTTTTTCCCGCCCCGATGACCCCCTCGATGGCGATAAACTCAAACTCGTTTTTCATGGTGTCTGCCAGGCCAGCTTGGTTTGATGTATGATGAGTGGCGGCGCCGTTTCCACCAGTTCGTCGACCGTCTGCCCGGTTTCCGGGTCTGTCCATCCCGGTTCTATTTCCCGAAGCGGCAGCAGTACAAACAGGCGCTTCCGGTATTCCGGATGCGGAATTATAAGATTATCGCGGTGAATCACCAAGTCATCGTAGGCGATGATGTCGAGATCGATGGTGCGGGGTGCCCACCGGGGGTGGTTTTCCGGCCGGCCGTGTTCCGTTTCGTACTTCTTCAGCACTCGGATAACATCGGCGGGCTTACGGTCGGTTTGCAGCTTGACGACGGCGTTGAAAAAGTTTCGTTCGGAGGGGCCGACTGGTTCGCACAGGTAGATGGAAGAGGCGGAGATGGGGTTGGTGGAGAGCCCGGCGAGAAATGTCCTGGCCCTGCAGAGGTGTGTGTGCCGATTGCCCACGTTGGAGCCGATACCTACGTATGCCGTTGCCATGTCATTGTCACTTCTGAAAAATCGGTTTCTGCCCGGAGAGGGGGATGCAGTTTGCGAACTTTTACCTCCAGCCGGTCCACTTCCGGAAACTGACCGAACAGGTTCTCCCCAATGGAGAACACCAGCGTTTCGATCAGGTTGCGGGACGGGCCCTCCATGACCTCCCGCACGATCAACTCAGCCTCCTCGTAGTTGAGGGTTTTGCCCAGTTCATCGCTGCGGGCGGCCTCCTCCAGGTTGAGAGTGAATTCCAGGTCTACCTCGAAATCGTTACCCTCGAGTCGTTCCTCCTCGTAGTACCCGTGCCTCGCCCGGTAGGCAAGTCCTTTTATGAGTAGTCGTGAGTTGTGGGTCATGAGTTGTTAGTCATGAGTCCTGGGTTGTGAGTTGCGGGTCATGAGTCATAAGCGAGTGAATAACTGGCTGACCGGATCTGGTACCACTTTAATCTGCAGGGAACTGTAAACTACCTGAATTCAGGATGCTGAATTGTCACAGGCTGGCAACCTCGATCTTCTGGTGCAGTTCTTCGACGATCCGTTCATGCTTGGGGCTGGTCTGCATCCGCTCCTCGACTGTTTGGATGGCGTGAATGACGGTGGAGTGGTCGCGTCCCCCGAAATGGAGCCCGATCGTTTTCAGGCTGGAGTCGGTAAACTGCTTGGCCAGGTACATCGCAATCTGCCTCGCCTCCACAATCTCCTGTTTACGCGTTTTTTCGCGTACCTTGTTGGTGTCGATACCGAAATATTCGCAGACATAGTTTTGAATCTGCTCGATCGATATCTGGGTGTTCGATTCTTTTACCATATCCTTGAGCACCCGCTTGGCCATCGCCAGATCCA
>JAWVZC010000405.1:0-3708 GCA_033722415.1 Balneolaceae bacterium
TGAGGGAACGGCTAGGCTGCGTTACGCAGCCAGGCTGTAAGAATAGTTGTTGTCAACTACATTTTGTGCATGATGGTTTTTTCCGAGTGCCATCGCTCAAACTCGACATGCAGCTTGCGATGCTACGCATTCCGTCGAATCCATTACACCCCCAGTAAGAAAAAGAACATCGGTTCTGTTGAGACCATATATCACAACAGTCATAAACGGATTAAAATTCCCATTATTTCAGCGTAAAACCAAATCTTACCCCAACCTTTTTCATCTTCTGGGAACCGACCTTGCCGCTCCAGCAGCTCTACTTCAAACGGTGGGGAATTCTTTTTTAACAATATTAATTTACCCCTAAATTACTATTTATAATTGATATAACACGTATTTATTAAATATATTAACAATGTAATTATGTAACATCAACAGCTTGCGTGCCCGTTTTCGGCACCAGAAGTAACAACCCAACTATCAAGAGAGCTTGCCGCTGGGATTATCTCTCCGGTGAGTGGGTAATTACTAACATTTGACTGAGGGAGTGCGAATGACTAACGGAATTGATGTCAAGGGCTATGTATTCCTGGATGAAACCACCGTGTTTGAGGGAGATATTTCCGCTGAAACGGTGGTGCTGGAAGGATGCATGTCGGGTAAAATTGAGGCTGGTAAAAAAGTGTATCTGAAACGTACCGCCCGGATGGAGGGGGAAATCCACACGAAACACTTCTTTGTCGAGGAGGGTTCGGTGTGCAAGGCGGATCTGGAAGTAAACCTGTCTCCTGAAATCAAGGAGGAGATCCCCAAAAAGCACCCGGAACCGGAACTGCCCAAGCGTACGGAAAAGATTAGTGCAAACCTGTTTTAGCCTCTCGTTCTCGGCGGTATTTCGGTATATATGCGATGCTTACGGCAAATCACTGGCGGTACGCATATCAAATATGCGGACTAGTTCTATCAACACAGGAACCGAGCCCTTTATTCTGAACCAGCCTGACGGTGAATTTGGACGAACAAGCCCGTGTGCGATACTGGATGAATTGAAGCGGACCGTTGTGACCGTCTATTCAACATCGTAACGGCTGGTTGCTGCCGGTTTCAGATTACAACTTCGTGGGCCGGTGCCCGCATATTGTAACTGGAGCTCATCACATGCCCGTAGGCCCCGGTGTTGGCCACCAGTATGACATCTCCCTCTTTTGATTCCGGGAAAAGGCGGTCGATTCCAAGCTTGTCTCCCGTTTCGCAGATCGGACCCACAATATTTGTGGTAATCGAACCCGGTTCATCGTCACGTGACAGGTTCACAATGGTATGATGAGACCCGTAGAGAGCCGGCCTGATCAGCGAGTTCATCCCGGTTTCCACCCCCACGTAACGGAGTTTCCCCTTTCCCTTCACCTGCGTAACCCGTGCCAGCAGTACGCCGGCCGTTGCCACCAGATAACGACCTGGTTCCATCCAAAGCCTGTACTGGGGAAATCCCTTTTTAAACTCCTGCAGCCCCGTTTCAACTTCATCCAGCGAAAGTTGCGACTGCATCTCGTTCTCACGCACTCCCAGTCCGCCGCCGACATCAAGGATTTCGACCTCATCGAAAAGGCTCGCTGCTTCTGCCAGTATTATCGCCGTACGTTTCCAGCTCGCAGGGTCCTTGATGCCGCTGCCCAGGTGGGAATGCATGCCTTTCACGGCAATCTGCAGCCGCTCCGTTATTGATCGCACCTCCTTAAGCTCGGAAATAGGGATTCCGAATTTCGAGTTGACTCCCCCGGTTCGTACATGCCTGTGATGACCGTGGCCCTGGCCGGGGTCAATTCTAAGGAACACCTCTTCTCCCTCAAAAAGTGAGCCCCACTGCTGCAGGATAAAGATATTGTCGATAGTTACATGAATCCCCTCCCTGAGCGCTTGTTCATATTCGGTACGCGGGGCGAAATTGGGCGTAAAAAGGATTCGATTTCGTTCAATATCCGGGAAAAGCTCCAGGATATAGGCCACTTCACCGATAGAGACACATTCGAATCCCAGGCCCCGTTCATAAAAAAGCTGCAGCAATTCCCGGTTGGTGTTGGCCTTCACGGCGTAAAACAACCGGTTAAGGGACCGCAACACCCCGAGATTGGAGATTATTTCGTCGATATGGTCAGAATCATACACGTAGACGGGACCCTCCTGTTCGGCGAGTTGAATCAGGGTTTCCCGCTTCCGTTTCCACCAGTGCTCCCGGGAAACCGAGGTCTCGGTTTCCACACCGTTTATCTGCTCCCACGTTGGACCAAAAGAAGCCAGGCCGGTTGATTTGGATATCACCTGTTCATGTAGCTGTTGCACCAGCCGGTCGGCCTGTTCAGAATCTACCACGAACGTAAAATTAAGATCGTTTGCCGCCTGGCTGACCAGGTAGATCTCATGTTCCTGGAATACCTCGAATGCGGAACCGAGCTGATGGAGAATCGTTCGGATATGCCGCCCCAGCAGGCTGACAGCAGAGGTGGACTCGATAATCTCTACGCGGCAAAGCGACTTTAGGTCCGCGACAAAGGGTTCCCGGATCTCGTTGAAGTGAGTATTGGCCCCCGGGTCCAGCGACACCGTGACATTGGAATCGGAGGTTGATACCAGGTCGATGGAGAGGCCGTATTCCTTGAAAATTTCGAATGCATCAGCCAGGAAACCCACCTGCTGCCACATACCCAGGGTTTCCATGCTCACCAGGATGACATTGTCGCGCACCGAAATAGCTTTTACCAGTGCTTCATCATCGGCAGTGGTCGAAGAGATGGTCGTCCCCCGCTGTTCCGGGTTCGCCGTCCATTTGATCTCAATCGGAATATTGTGGATGCGCGCCGGCATAATACAGCGCGGATGCAATACTTTTGCACCGTTCGTGGCGATCTCCTGGGCCTCCATATAACTCAGCTGCTTGAGCAGCCGGGCCGAGGGAATGGCATGTGGATTTGATGAGAACATGCCTGGCACGTCGGTCCAGATCTCCAGTCGCTCAGCCTGCAGTTTGGCTGCAAAGTAGGCGGCCGACACATCCGATCCCCCCCGCCCCAGCACTACGGTGTCTCCCTCCTCGTTACTGGCGATAAACCCCTGGGTAATAATCAATTCCCCCTCTGTTTCCAGCTCTTCCCGCAGTTCGGGATCCTCCGCAGTGTCACAAATGGCCGAAAGCATCTGTGCTTTCTCACTGGCATTTTTGGCAGGGATACTCTGCAGCATCTCTCTGGCGTCTTTCCATTTCGCCTTCAGTCCCAGTTTATTCAGGTAGGCGGCCCCGAGTTTGGTAGACATCAGTTCGCCGAGCGCCATAATCCTGGCCTGCACGTGATACCCGGCTTCCTGAATCAGGCTGATTCCGCGGGCCAGTTGCTCCAGCTCACTGAACTCATCACCCAGCAGTTGATCGGCATCAAGCCCCAGGTCCTCTGCCAGCTCGAGGTGCTGGTCCCTGATCTCGCTGACGATCGCTTCGCTCTCCCCGTTCGATGCGGAAGCTATGATCTTTTCAAGCTTGTTTGAAACCCCACTGAGTGCGGAGTGAACCAGGCAGACCCGATACCCCTCCGAAAGCTTTTTGTCAAGAACAGAAGCGATATTTTTCCAGTTCGCAAGGGATGACACGCTGGTGCCCCCGAATTTCAAAACGATCCAGTTAGTG
This sequence comes from Balneolaceae bacterium, assembly GCA_033722415.1. Lineage (GTDB taxonomy): Bacteria > Bacteroidota > Rhodothermia > Balneolales > Balneolaceae > JAMQKA01. The sequence goes on from JAWVZC010000405.1 coordinate 3,659, forward strand.
GAATTTTGTTTCATCGGAATGTTTAATCAGATTTCATATGGGTGCAGAAA
>JAWVZC010000406.1:0-3687 GCA_033722415.1 Balneolaceae bacterium
GGGCACCCTGCTGTTTGTGGGGGTGAGCATAGCGAATACGACGATACCCAAAGTCATAAAACCGCTCATGCCGCTGTTTGCAGCGATGATACTGGCCCTGCTGCTGGTCACCTTCTGGCCCGCCCTCAGCATGTGGCTGCCGGAGCTGTTCGGCCTGGCCTAGATCTGGAACAGGGTATAATATCGGGAAATCCGCTGCAGGGGGCTGATTGTCCGCTGCACTTACACGAATCCATTTATTACCTGTTATCTTGAGATTTCTTGCATATATCATTACCACCTTTGCACTGCTGTTACCTGTTGCAACGCCTGCCACTGCGCAATATCACGAATCACTTACAACCGCAAACAGGCTCGACAAGAATCGCCTGTCTGTAGCAGATTCGGTACTGCACCGATACGTTGCACAGGGCCGGGCAACCGGGGCAGTGGGCCTGGTAATGCAGGATGGACGGGTGGTATACGAAGAGGCGGTTGGCTGGGCCGACCGCGAGGCGAAACGCCCGATGATGACGAACACCATATTCCGAATTGCCTCACAGACCAAAGCGATCACCAGTACGGCCCTGCTTATGCTGGTTGAAGAGGGACGAGTAAACCTTTCGGATCCCATTAGCCGGTGGATGCCCACCTTTCATGAAACGACAGTTGCCGTGCAAACCGACTCCGGGCTAACAATACAGCCTGCCCAACGTTCCATCACCGTTAAAGATCTTTTAACCCATACCTCAGGTATCTCTTACGGGGGCGAACCATTTTTGAATTCCACGTACACAGAAAAGGGATTGGGATATGATGAGAGCTACGGCTGGTACACGGCCGACAAGGATGAACCGATCTGCGAAACAATGGACCGGCTGGGAACCCTGCCCTTTGCAGCACAGCCGGGATCAAAATGGGTTTACGGGTACAGTACCGATCTGCTTGGATGTATTGTAGAACGGGTGAGCGGCCTTGCGCTGGACCGCTATGTTGAAATAAACATAACAGGGCCACTGGGGATGGATGACACTCATTTTTACCTGCCCCCGGAAAAGGGTGATCGGCTGAGCGTTGTCTACACACCGGAAAAGGGATCCGAAAAGGTGGTTCGCGCTCCAGACGGTCCACGCGGACAGGGGCACTATCTGGTGGGACCGCGACGCAGCTTTTCAGGCGGCGCCGGACTGCTCTCCACCGCCGACGACTACGCTCTCTTTTTGGAGATGATTCGCAACGGCGGCAGCCTGGACGGCAGGCGATACCTTGCTCCCCATACCGTTGCCGTAATGACATCCAATCAGGTGGGAGAGCTTTTTTTCCGGGACGGAATGGGATTCGGGCTCGGATTTGAAACCACCGAAAAGATCGGCGCAAACGGGTTCAGTTCGGTCGAAACCTTCGGGTGGAGCGGGGCTTACGGTACCGATTACGAGGTAGATCCCCGGGAAAAACTTGTGATTGTACTTATGATCCAGGTGGTCCCCTACCACGGCAGCGGCATCCGGGAAGCATTTGAAAGCGCCGTATACCAGGCTTTGGTGCCGACGGGTGACTGAATGTATTGCACCGGCAAAGCGGTCGGCCCCTTACCTTTCTATAATCAGACTTGGATTTGGATAGTTGATCAAGGAAAAATGATAAATTTGGGGAGTAGCCATCAACCTACCTTAAATAACGTGAATTCGATATAAGATTCCCGCCTGCAAAACATTTCTATTGTAGCGCAGGTATATAAATCTGGTGCCCATCTGTCGGTGACCCCTTCTTGTTGAGGCTGTCCAAAAAGACTGTTTGTAAACATAGAAACCTTAATATATTAGGTGACCCACACAACATGTTGATCAATCCTCCTGTCCTCCTTCTCCAAGGAGGAACTCAATGATGCAAAATAGCTCCCAATCCATGGAATGTGCATCCATATAGTCCCTCTTGGAGAAGAGGGATTTAGGGAGATTGATTGCACCTTAATAATGAAGGTGGCGTTCCCCTTTATCGGGCTTTTGGGACAGCCTCAAACTCGTTGTTTGGCTGGGTAATGTATGAAAACGTCCCTCTCCTTAATTATTAGGGAGCGGACAGGTGTGGGTCAACAACGGACTACCACCCCTTAGAGGCCAGCAAGTTAGACCCCCGTACGTTCCTATAATATTGAACTCACCTTAAATAGCATACTCTTTCTTCCAGGTTTCGATGGATCCGGTGCGCATCGCCTTGTTCCCCATGAGCACACAGATGGCGGAGTTGTGCCCGTTTCGCACGTTGGAAAGCGGTTGCCGGTTATTAACAATCGAGTCGGCAAAGTGCTCGAAGGCCATGCGAGTGGGCCCTACATCGCCGTCTGCCTGGCCCTCTGCCCTAATCGGCACTGCTTCGCCCTGTTCCCACGCCTTGTTGGTGGGCTTGGTGATCGCATCCGCATCATCCTCGTTTTCATTGCTGCTGCTCGCCTGCTGCTCGGCATAGATGTACGCCTGGTGGCCGGATACGGCCTTGATCTCAATCGTCGCTTTCTTCCCGTAAAAGCGGATCGAATACCCCTCATGGGCGTTGGTCGTAATGGAGCTGTATTTGCCCTTGATACCCGATGGATATTCGAACACCGTGTGGACATTGTCGTAGGTTTCACGTCCATCTTTCCAGTAGTCGATGCCGCCAAAGCCGGACACTTTTTCCGGGACTTCCCCGAGTACCCAATTGACGATATCGATCTGGTGCGAACAGAGCTCAGCCATCAGCCCCTGGGAATACTCGCGATACATGCGCCAGTTGATCAATCGTTCCAGCGAGGGATCCGGCACCGGGCGTCGCCAGTCACCGTTCCGATTCCACGTACACTCCACGTAGGAAATTGGCCCCACCGAACCGTCGTTGACAAGGTTATAGATTTTCTGGTAAAGCGGGTTGTACCGGTGCTGGTACCCTACCTGGAACTTCACCGGTGCCCCCTCCACCAGTTTCGTCAGCTTGCGGGCCTCGTCGATGGCATAGGTCATTGTTTTCTCACAGTATACATGCTTGCCGGCGTCCACCGCATCCCGCGCCATCTCGAAATGCAGGTTGAGCGGGGTTGCAATCACCACTGCATCCAGATCGGGGTTGGCAAGCAGCTCTTTGTACTCGTTATACCCCGTTGCATCCGGGGAGGCATGATGCAATCCCTCCTGCAGATTCTCCGGGCGAATATCACAGCAGGCCATCAAGCGGATATTGGATATCTGGTTTAGTACCTGTGCAATATAAGTTCCACGGCTTCCGGTACCGATAATTCCCAGGTTAACCCGATCATTTGCCCCCAGTATCGAGGAGTAGCCCAGGGCACTTACCCCGGTCAAAGCGGCCCCCGATGTTACGATAAAATCCTTTCTCGAAATCTTGTTGTCACCCATAACCAGTCCTCATGTTTAGCAATTTATAGCATCTTCAACTACTGTAGTTAACCGAAATAATGTTAAGAGATTATAAATCGCGGCTGAACCGTCAACTGTGAAACCCACAAATCACTGGGTTAACCGGTTTCCGATCCAATAAATAGTGGGGCGATATGGCGTACATACAGGTTCTTTCTCACATTTTCACCGATAACATCGGCATGCTGTTCCAGTGCATCGGTGAACTCCCGGCCCATCTCTCCCGCTATCTTGTAGGCGCAGTGCAGCAGCTGCCTCAAATGGGGATTGAAATCCGGGTGATCCGGGTTGTGTCGCA